>NZ_JAAGPC010000162.1:0-19800 GCF_017104595.1 Burkholderia sp. Tr-20390
TCGTGCGCTCGCGCCGGGCGAATCCGGTGGCGAGCGCACGACCGATCGACGCGGCGTCGGCCGCGCTGCCCAGGGCACCCGTGACGAGCGCCACGCGCTGGGTCGACATATCGGCTGAAACGGTCATTTACAATGCCGGGATGAACCCGAAAGCTCACGAACCCGCTAGTTTACCTGCTCCCGGCCCTGACGCGCTTGCACAGTCCGAAACCCTCGCCGCGCAACTGCGCGACGAGATCGCGGCGGCCGGCGGCTGGCTGCCGTTCGACCGCTTCATGGAGCGCGCGCTGTATGCGCCCGGCCTCGGTTATTACAGCGGCGGCGCGCGCAAGTTCGGGCGCCGCGCCGACGACGGCAGTGACTTCGTCACCGCGCCCGAGCTGTCGCCGCTGTTCGCGCAGACGCTCGCGCAGCCGGTCGCGGAAGCGCTTGCGGCGAGCGGCACGCGCAGCGTGATGGAATTCGGCGCCGGCACGGGCAAGCTCGCGGCCGGGCTGCTCGCGGCGCTCGACGCGCTGGGCGTCGAACTCGACGCCTACCTGATCGTCGACCTGTCCGGCGAGCTGCGCGAGCGGCAGCACGACACGATCACGGCCGCCGCGCCGGCGCTCGCCGCGAAGGTGCGCTGGCTCGATGCGCTGCCCGAGCGGTTCGACGGCGTCGTGGTCGGCAACGAGGTGCTCGATGCGATGCCGGTGCGGCTGTTCGCGAAGGCGGGCGGCGCATGGCAGGAGCGCGGCGTCGCGCTCGACGCGCGGCAGGCGTTCGTGTTCGAGGACCGTCCGGCCGCACCGGCCGGCTTGCCGCCGGTACTCGCGGGCCTCGACGATGCGGCGGATGGCTACGTGACCGAGACGCACGAGGCCGCGCTGGCGTTCACGCGCACCGTCTGCACGATGCTCGGGCGCGGCGCGGTGCTGCTGGTCGACTACGGCTTTCCCGCGCACGAGTACTACCACCCGCAGCGCGACCGCGGCACGCTGATGTGCCACTACCGTCACCATGCGCACGACGATCCGTTCCTGTACCCGGGGCTGCAGGACATCACCGCGCACGTCGAATTCACCGGCATCTACGACGCGGCCGTCGCGACCGGCGCCGATTTGCTCGGTTACACGTCGCAGGCGCGCTTCCTGCTGAACGCGGGCATCACCGATGCGCTATCCGCGATCGATCCGTCGGACATCCACGCGTTCCTGCCGGCCGCGAACGCGGTGCAGAAGCTGATTTCCGAAGCCGAGATGGGCGAGCTGTTCAAGGTGATCGCGTTCTCGCGCGGCATCGACGGCACGCTCGACGCGTTCGCGCGCGGCGACCGCTCGCACGCACTCTGACGGGAGCCGCCATGCTGCGCTGGCTGATGACGTCGTTCGTCGCGGTGATGATCCTGACGCGCTGCTGGCCGTGGCTCGGCAAGCTCGGCATCGGGCGGATGCCGGGCGACGTCACGCTGACGCTCGGCGGGCGGCGCTACCCGTTCCCGTTCATGTCGACGCTGGTGCTGACGATGCTGCTGTCGATGGTGGCGCGGCTGCTCTGAGCCGCGCCTGAATGGCGGCGCGCTACAGCTCGATTTCGCCGAGGATCCGGTGCGCGAGCGCCTTTGCCTCCTCGAACGCTTCCTCCTCGCTGGGGCTCGTCGAGTGGACGTCGTAGCGCGTGTTCTCGGTGTCGTCCCCGTCGTCCCGCGCGAGGATCACGTAACCCTGGAACTGCCCGTTGCCCGCATGCTGGGTATGCGCCTTGGCCGTGTAGATGCCCTTCGTGAACGTGTTGGTGTCCATGGTGCTCTCCCGCAAAAGGACACTTCATCGTAGCACTGCGGCGCAGCATGTACAGCGCGGCTTATCGGTGACCGAACGGAGTCCGGCCGCCATCCTGCCCGTCATCGTTCGATCAGTGCGACGACCTCGTCGAGCGTCGGCGCGTGCGCGCCCGTATGCCGGCAGGCCGCGGCGCCCGCCGCCAGCGCGAACACGAGGTGCTCGCGCCAGGTTCGCTGCGGCGCGGCCATCAGGCTGAACAGCATGCCGCCGATCGACGCGTCCCCCGCGCCGACGGTGTCGGCCACCTCGACGCGCGGCGGGCTCGCTTCATGCACGTCGCCGTCCGCGTAGAGCGTCGCCGCCTGCGCGCCGCGCGTGACGAGCACGGCCGCGCGCGGGTTCAGCGCGCGCACCGCGGCAATCGCGTCGGGGCCGTCGCCGCCGAACAGGTGCCGCAGGTCCTCGTCGGACACCTTGATCAGGTCGGCGAGCGCGGCCATCTTCTCGAGCGTCGGCCGGAACGCGGCCGTCATCAGGTTCCGGACGTTCGGGTCGAAGCTGATCTTCACGCCGCGCGCGTGCAGGTCGGCCGCGAGCGCGGCCAGCGTGCCGGCGAGCGGTTCGCGCACGAGGCTGATGCAGCCGACGTGCGCCCATTTCACGTGGTCGGTCCAGCCGGCCGGCAGCCGCGCCGGATCGAACGCGAGGTCGGCGCTCGCTTCGCCGATGAAGAAGTACGCGGGCGGGCGCGTCTCGTGGACGATCGCGAGCAGCGGCGGCCGTGCGACGCGCTGCAGGAAGCGCAGGTCGAGCCCGGCCGCTTCGCTCGTGCGCCACAGCACGTCGGAGAAGCAGTCTTCGCCGATCGAGCCCGCGAGCGCGCTCGGCACGCCGAGCCGCGCAACCGCGCGCGCGACGTTCCAGCCGGCGCCGCCCGGCACCGAGGTCCATTGCGCGTCGCCCGCGCGCACCATGTCGGTCAGGATGTCGCCCGCCGACACGAAAGCCGGAAACGTGCCGCCGCTCATTGCGTCGGCTCGCTGCGCTGCGCACGCGCGAGGGTCGCGAGCACGTCGTAGCACGCGCCCATCGTGTGATAGTCGGTCTTGCCGGCCGGGCTCTTCTCGTCGCTGTACTTGCGGTTGTCGCAGGTGAGGATGCGGTACCACGCGCCGTAGCGGTGATCGACGAAGTGCGCCCAGCTGTAGCGCCAGATCTCGTCGTACCAGTCCCAGAAGCGCTCGCTGCCGGTGCGCGCGCCGAGCATCGCGGCGGCCGCGAAGGTTTCCGCCTGCACCCAGAAATACTTGTTGTGGTCGCAGATCGTGAAGTCGGGGCCGAAGCCGTAGCACAGGCCGCCGTGATCGGTGTCCCACGCGTGCGTGAGCGCCGCGTCGAACAGCTCGGCCGCGCGCGGCACGAGCCAGTCGAGCGGGCGGTGCCGCTCGAGGATCAGCAGCAGCTTCGCCCATTCGGTCTGGTGCCCGGGCTGGAAGCCCCACGGGCGGAAGATGTTCGAGCTGTCTTCCTTGTTGTAATCCCAGTCGACCGACCAGTCCGCATGGTAGTGCTCCCACACGAGCCCGCCCGACAGCGCGGCCTGGCGCTGCGTGATGTGGGACGCGAGCTTTTCCGCGCGATCGAGGTACGTGAGGTGGCCGGTCGCCTCGTACGCCGCGAGCAGCGCCTCCGTCATGTGCATGTTCGCGTTCTGGCCGCGGTACGACGACACGATCCAGTTCGGCGTCGCGTCGTCCGCATAGAGGCCCGCGGCCGCATCCCAGAAACGGTGCTCGGCGAGCTCGAAGGTCGCCGCGATCAGCGGGCGGGCCTCGTCGAGGCCGGCCATCGTCGCGTGCGCGGCCGCGAGCAGCACGAACGCGAGCCCGTAGCAGTGGCGCGTGCCGTCGAGCGTCGCGCGCTTCGCGCCGTCACGCCAGTCGAGCTCCCAGTCGTAGCCCTGCAGTGCGTCGTCCCAGTGCGCGTCGCGCAGGAAGCGCAGCCCGTGGCGCGCATATTCCAGGTGGCGCGGATCGCCGAAATGCCGGTACGCCATCGCGTAGTTGAAGACGAACCGGCAACTGCTGACGAGGTGGCGCGACGTGCGGTTGTAGATGCTGCCGTCGTCGCGGAAGTAATGGTAGAAGCCGCCCGTCGGGTCGAACGCATTCGTCGCGTAGAAACGCAGCGTGTCCTCGATGTGCGACAGCAGGAACGACGGATCGCGGAAACTCGCGACGAACGGCACGGCTTGCGTGTGGGCGGCCGGCGCGGCCGTGCAGGGTTGGACCGGGGGCATGTTCATGATGATTCGGTGGCCGTGGCGGTATCGAGTGCCGGGGAGCCGGCGGGCTGGCTGCTGGCCCGCACGATCAGCTCGACGGGCAGGGAAATCTCGGTGCGCTCGGGCGCTTCAGCGAGCAGCAGCTCGACGCCGCGGCGGCCGAGCGCCTCCTTGTCGACCGCGAGCGTCGTGAGCGGCGGGCTCGCGTGCGCGGCGGCCGGGATGTTGTCGAAGCCGACGATCGCGATGTCGTCGGGAATGCGTAGCCCGCGCGCGGTGCAGACGCGCTGCGCGGCGAGCGCGGCCGCGTCGTTGTACGCGAACACGGCTTCCGGGCGCGGGCCCGGCGCGTCGAGCAGCTGCTCCATCGCGCGCGCGGCGCCGGTGTCGGGATCGAGCCCCGCATCGATCGTCACTTCGTACGCGGGATCGAACAGCCGCCCGGCCTCGAAGAATGCGCGCCGGTAGCCGATCGCGCGCTGCGCGATGCTGTAGTGCGCGGGCGAGCCGCCGATGAATGCGATCCGCGTGCGGCCGGTGGCGAGCAGGTGGCGCATCGCGAGCGCCGCGCCCGTCGCGTTGTCGATGTTCACCGAGCGCAGCCCGGGCGCCCACAGGTCGATCAGCACGAGCGGTCGGCCGGTCGCGGCGAGCGCCTCGATCGTCTCGGGCTCGATGAAGCCGGCCACCGCGATCGCGTCGGGCGCGTGCGGGCGCATCTGGCGCAGCACGTCGTCGTTCGGCCCGACCGTGAGCAGCGTCGGCACGATGCCGCGCTCGCGGCACGCGTCCTCGACGCCATGCAGCACGTGCGAGAAGAACGGGCTGGCCGGAAAGCGGTTGTGCTGGCGATGCAGCAGGAAGGTGAGCCGGCGGATGCGCGGCCGCAGTTGCGCGGGATCGTAGCCGAGCCGCTGCGCGATCTCGACGATGCGCGCACGCGTGGCTTCGGACAGGCCCGGCTGGTTTTTCAGCGCGCGGGAGACGGTGCCGATCGAGACCTCTGCCGCCCGCGCCACATCGCGAATGGTCGTACCCATCGTTCGGGGTCCGGTTTGTTTAGGGTGAAAGCGATTGTATAGTAAAACGTATTGCGGAATTCGGGCCGGATAGCCGGGGAATACCCGCAAATTCCCGGGTTTTAAGCGCTAATCTGCGAAAACACCGTTACTAAAAATACTAAACAAAACGCGAAAAAGGCAAGGTGAACGTGCGGGTGCGTGGCGACCGGGAAGCGGGCGGCAAGCGGGCTGGCTTCACGCATTCGCGCGAGTCGTGCCCGGTTGCCTCCGCCGGCCGCTGGAAAGGTACAGTGCAACTAACGGTCTGGTTGCATGGTGCATGAATGCGCGCCCCCGCCGCACCGGGCGCGTCGTGTCTGCAAACGGCGATCGCCCGCCGTTCAGCGGATTGCCACGGCTGGCGGTTCGCCGCGATGGCGCAGCGCGGCGCGGCCCGCATCGAGGTCGACGACCGCGAGCCCATCCGGCTGCTGTTTCGCGCGCCGCTTCGCGAGCGCGGCGACCGACGCGATCTCGTCGCTGCCGTAGCGTTTCGCGCCGTGCGCGCCGGCCGCCACGCCGACCGCGCCGATCGCCATCGTCACGAAGCCGAAGAACGCCGGGTTGCCATGGCGGTCCTCGCCGTGCAGCCCGCCCGCCTGCCGGTCGGCCTGCGTGTAGAAGAGCTGCGCGCCTTCGTTGAAGCGGGCGATCGCGTCGGCGGCGCGTTCGCGCCAGTCGGCGCGCTGGAACAGCACGAGGAAATCGTCGCCGCCGACGTGCCCGAGAAAGTCGCGCTGCGGGTCGCACACGCCGGCCAGCACCGTCGCCGCGAACTTCAGCACCTCGTCGCCCTGCCAGTAGCCGTACTGGTCGTTGAACGGCTTGAACTGGTTCAGGTCGACGTAGCACGCATGAAAGCCGGCGTCGCGCTGGAGCAGGCGGTCGATGTGCGCGCTGATCGGGATGTTGCCGGGCAGGAACGTCAGCGGATTCGCGTAGCGCGCGGCCTCGATGCGCATCTCGGTCACCGCGCGCACCAGGCTCTCGCCGGTGCCGAGCCCGACGTAGCGGCCGTGTTCGGTGATCACGAAGCCGTCCGCGAGATAGCGCTGGTCGTGGCTCGCGAGCAGCATCGCGAGCTGCTCGAAGGTCGTCGCGTTGTCGATCATCAGCGGCGCGTCGTTCGCGAACTGCAGGCACGGCTTCTTCCCGAACACCTCGCGGTGATACGGCAGCGCGAAGCGGTCGATGAAGCCGCGGCGATTCACGAGCGCGACGGGCCGCCCGCGTTCGACGAGCGCGACCGCATGCAGGTCGGGCATCCGGTTGAACAGGTCGAGCACGTCGTTGCTGGTCGCGTCGCGCGGCAGCGCCGGCGCCGGCACCAGCATCTTCCCGGCGATCGTGCCGGCCGGCCGCACCGAGCGCGTCGCGCCGGGAAACACCGCGATGTGCGGCGCGCGGATCGCATCGCGCGCGGCCGGCGCGACGACCCGCGACGGCTGCGCGTTCGGCCGGCCGAGCAGGAAGCCCTGTACGCAGCAGATGCCCATGTCGCGCACGACGATCAGGTCGCTTTCGTTCTCGATGCCTTCCGCGATCAGTTTCGCGCCGCTCGCCTGCGCGAAGTGCTGCATTGCCTTCACGGCTTCGAACTTGAGCGGGTCGCGGGCGATGTCGTGGATGAAGAAGCGGTCGATCTTCACGACATCCGGATGCAGGCGCAGCCACAGGTTCATGCTCGCGTTCGCGGTGCCGTAGTCGTCGAGCGCGAACTGGATGCCGGCGTCGCGCAGCGAGGCGACCGCCGGGCCGATCTGGGCGACATCGGGAATCGCATTCTGCTCGGTCAGCTCGATCACGATGCGCTCGGCGCCGATCCGCGCGCGGACGAGGAACTGGCGTGCACGCTCGCGTTCGCTGGCGAGCTTCAGGATCGTCCCGGCGCTGAAGTTGAGGAACAGCTTGCCGTCGCAGCCGAGTGCCGCGAATGCGTCGAGGCAGGTGCGCGCGGCGGCCTGTTCGAGCGCGATCGTCTCGCCTTCGCGCGCGGCCTGCGCGAACAGCGCGGCGGGCGGTTCGAGGTCGGTGCCGCGCGGGCCGCGTATCAGGCCCTCGTAGCCGACGACCGTCCCCGACCCGAGATCGACGATCGGCTGGAAGACGGCGGCGAGCGCGCGATCCGCGATCAGGCGCGTGATGCTGGCGGCAGCGGAATCGGAGTGGGGCGCGGGCATGGGCGAGAGCAGCCGAATCGACGGGACGCCCGACTTAACGGCATCGCCCGCGGAGAATTGAATGAAGATTTCGTGACGCGATGGGCGTTGGTGGTGCATCGCGCTTGGGGCGCACCGGGGTGCATTGGGAAGGGTGGTGCGGCGGTGAGGCGGTGAGGCGGTGAGGCGGGAAGGCGGGAAGGCGGGAAGGCGGGAAGGCGGGAAGGCGGGAAGGCGGGAAGGCAGGAAGGCAGGAAGGCAGGAAGGCAGGAAGGCAGGAAGGCAGGAAGGCAGGAAGGCAGGAAGGCAGGAAGGCAGGAAGGCAGGAAGGCAGGAAGGCAGGAAGGCGAAACCGCCGGGACGGCACCCCCCGCCGCCCTGCTCGTCAGCGCTTGCCCGCGCTGAGCGCCCCGGACGCCGATGCCGCGTCGCCCTCGTCGTGCTCGCCGCTCGTGTCGCGCGCGCCCCAGCGCTGCGCAAGCGCCGCACACGCCATCAGCTGGATCTGGTGAAACAGCATCAACGGCAGCACGATCGCGCCGACCGCGTTCGCCGAGAAGATCACCTTCGCCATCGGCACGCCGGCCGCGAGGCTCTTCTTCGACCCGCAGAAGATGATCGTGATCTGGTCGGCGCGGTTGAAGCCGAGCCGTTTGCTGACGAACGCGGTCAGCAGCAGCGCGATCGCGAGCAGCACGAGGTTGACGACGAGCAGGCCGCCGAGCGCGCGCGGCGGGATCTGGTGCCACAGGCCTTCGTTGACGGCCTCGCTGAAGGCAACGTAGACGACGAGCAGGATCGAGCCCTGGTCGACGAAGCGCAGCACGCCGCGATTGCGGTCGATCCAGCCGCCGATCACGGGCCGCAGCAACTGGCCGGCGATGAACGGCACGAGCAGCTGCAGCACGATGCTGCCGACGGTGCTCCACGGCGACGCGGCGGCCGCCGACTGCGACGTGATCATCAGCCCGACGAGCGCCGGCGTGACGAAGATCCCGAGCAGGCTGGACGCGGATGCCGCGCACACGGCGGCCGGCACGTTGCCCTTCGCGATCGACGTGAACGCGATCGACGACTGGACCGTCGACGGCAGCGTGCACAGGAACAGCACGCCCGCATACAGCGTCGGCGTGACGAGCGGCTGCAGCACGGGTTTCAGCGCGAGGCCGAGCAGCGGGAACAGCGCGAACGTGCTGAGCAGCACGACCGCGTGCAGCCGCCAGTGGGTCGCACCCGCGATGACGGCTTCGCGCGACAGCTTCGCGCCGTGCAGGAAGAACAGCAGGCCGACGGCGATGTTGGTCGCCCAGTTGAACGCATGGGCGGCCGGGCCACGGCACGGCAGGAAGCTCGCGAGCACGACGGTGCCGACGAGCGCGAGCGTGAAGTTGTCGGGAAGAAAACGGGGACGGGCCATCGGGGAACTCGATTCGGAAACGACGAAGGCGCGCGTCGCGCGCGCGGATGGCGCCATTGTCCCGGTCGGCGATTCACTACACAAATGCATTGTGGGAATCGATTGATGAACCAATCTCATGCAGCAGCGCCCACGGCGCCGGCCCGGCCGGGCGCGAAACGGCAGAAGAATGTTCTGTCGCGGTCGCGCCCGGAAGTGAAAAAACCTAGCAGTAACATGGTGTTACACCGATGCCGGCGACATAACACTTTTTGGCTCGACACGCTTTCGGCCCGCTCATAAATTACTGCTGAAAGCCTTGGGTCGGCCGAAAGGAGCCGGCGGCGGGCGTGGACAGGCACTGAACGATGACGGAACGGGTGAAACGGAAGATCGGACGATGGGTGGCAGGCGTGCTCGGCGCGCTGCTGTTGCCGCTCGCGCTCGCGCAGCCGCCCCACGGCGGCGGTCATGCGTTCGGCGGCCACGGCTTCGGTGGCGGCGACATGCGCGCGTACGGTCAGCCGGCTGGTGGTGGGCCCGTCTGGCGCCGCGCGGCGCCTCTCGCCGGTGCACGCGCCGGCGGCGTGAACGGCTACGGCTCCCGCTGGGGGCTGCGGCCGACGCCGTCGTATGGCCATTACGCCGCGCAAAGCCCGTATCGTCCGATCAGCGCCGACGTGCGCCAGGTGCCGCGGCCGCCGGGCGGCGGCAACGTGCCGCTGCGTGCCGGTTCGATCCGCGCCGACGTCGCGCGCTACAACGAGGAGCGCGGCGGACGTCCGATGCCGCCGCCCCGCTCGCAGGAAGAGCCTGCGCACTCGCCGTCTTTCTCCCCGTTTTACCGAAACTGAGCGCCCGCGCGCTCGTCCCTCCGCCGGCTGATGCGAATTCGCCACAGTCGCGCACAGATTTCCGCTGATTTTCCCGTCGCATTGCGCTATCTTTCGCGCCCGGCTCGCGTGTGCCCCGCTGCCGTCCCGCCGCGCGACCGCGTTCGTGCGGGGCCGCCGGCAGGTGCCCGGCCATGTATCCATTCCGCGAAGTTAATGCCGCCGCTATACCCGCAATAAGTGTGCGCAATTTTGGCCGGACGAATGATCCGTAAAGATGGCTGCGCCCCATACGACGCAAGCACTCGGCTCCAAAAAACAACGCTCGCGCCACTTATCGACAATTCGACAAAATCTGGAGATCCAATGAAAGCATTCGCTCGCCGTGCGTCGCGCACGTCCGTCAAGCTGATCGCCGCGGCCGCCTGCGTGGCGGCTACCGCTCCCGTCCATGCACAGTCGAGCGTGTCGCTCTACGGGCAGGTCGACGAATGGGTCGGCGCAACCAAGTTCCCGGGCGGCAACCGCGCGTGGAACGTGAGCGGCGGCGGGATGTCGACGTCGTACTGGGGCCTGCACGGCGCCGAGGATCTCGGTAACGGCTACAAGGCGATCTTCACGCTGGAAAGCTTCTTCCGCGCCCAGAACGGCCAGTTCGGCCGCTTCCAGGGCGACACGTTCTTCGCACGCAACGCCTACGTCGGCATCGATTCGCCGTACGGCACGGTGACGGCCGGCCGCCTGACGACGCACCTGTTCCTGTCGACGATCCTGTTCAACCCGTTCTACGACTCGTACACCTTCTCGCCGATGGTGTACCACGTGTTCCTCGGCCTCGGCACGTTCCCGACTTACCCGAGCGACCAGGGTGCCGTCGGCGATTCGGGCTGGAACAACGCGCTGTCGTACACGTCGCCTTCGTTCGGTGGCCTGAATTTCGGCGCGATGTACGCACTCGGCAACCAGGCCGGCGACAACGGCTCGAAGAAGTGGAGCGCGCAGTTCAACTATGCGAACGGTCCGTTCGCGGCGACCGCGGTCTACCAGTACGTGAACTTCAACAACGGCCCGCGTGACCTGAGCGCGCTGGTGGCCGGCATGAAGAGCCAGGGCATCGCGCAAGTCGGCGCGACCTACGACCTCAAGTACGTGAAGCTGTTCGGCCAGTACATGTATACGAAGAATGACCAGGTCGCGGGCAGCTGGCACGTGAACACCGCGCAGGGCGGCGTGTCGGTGCCGCTCGGCGTGGGCAACGCGATGGCGTCGTACGCGTACTCGCGCGATTCGGGCGGCCTCGACCAGACGCGCCAGACCTGGGCCGTCGGCTACGACTATCCGCTGTCCAAGCGCACGGACGTCTACGCCGCGTACATGAACGACCACATCAGCGGCCTGTCGACCGGCAACACGTTCGGCGCCGGCATCCGCGCGAAGTTCTGACGCGCACGCGCGGCCGGCGTGCCGGACGCGCGCGAAAAGCGCGTCCGGACTGCATGTTTTCCCGCCAAAAACGGCGCTGCGACCCCGCGGCGCCGTTTTGCCTTTCTTGACCTTTCTGTTTCCCCGCCTTTGTTACCCTATCTCGTAATTGGACCATTCCCCGTCATTACGAGCTAGTTCGATGGATACCCTCGTCAGCATGAATGTGTTTCGCTACGTCGTCGAAGTGGGCAGCTTCGTCGGCGCGGCCGAGCGCATGCAGATGTCGGCTGCGATGGCGAGCAAGCACGTGATGCATCTCGAGCAGCAGCTCGGTGCGCGGCTGCTGCATCGCACGACACGACGCGTCGCCCCTACCGAGGCGGGACGCGAATACTATGAGCGCCTCGTGCAGGCGCTGTCCGAACTCGACGAAGCCGGGCAGGCCGTCGGCGCCGCGAGCGTGGTGCCGCAAGGCCGGCTGCGCGTCACGTCGCTATCGGCGTTCGGGCTGCGACACGTGATGCAGGCCGTCACCGACTATGCGGGCCGGTTCCCGGACGTGACCGTCGACATGACGCTGTCCGATCGCGTGGTCGACCTGATCGAGGAAGGCTACGACGTCGCGGTGCGCGCGGCGCCGAACGGATTGAAATCGTCGTCGCTGGTCGCGCGGCAGATCGCGACCGCGCACATCCTGCTGGTCGCGTCGCCCGAGTATCTCGAGAAGCACGGCACGCCCGCGACGATCGGCGATCTCGCGCACCACAACTACCTGCGGCGCGACTCGAATTCGACGATGCTCGACTCGCTGGTGATCGACGCGGCCGCCGCGTCGCGCGTGAACCTCAACGGCAACCTGATCGTGAACCATCTCGAAGGGCTGCGTGCGGCCGTGCTCGCGGGCGCGGGCATCGCGCTGCTCGGCACCGAGGTGGTCGGCGACGACATCGAGTCCGGCCGGCTCGTGCCGGTGCTGCTCGATGCGGTGCCGCCGCACGAGGCGCCGATCTATGCGGTCTACGCGAGCCGTCGTCACGTGTCCGCGAAGGTGCGTTCGTTCGTCGACTTCCTGGCGGCGCGTTTCGAAGGGCAGTCGCTGTGCCCGTCGATCGAATCGCGCCTGCGCGTGCTGCCGATCACGCGGATGAAGCGCGCGGTCTGAGCCGCCGTGTGTCCCGCTGCAGCGGGGCAATGAAAAAGCGCGAACCGCTGCGGTTCGCGCTTTTTGTTTTGTCCGACGGCATGCGCGCCGGCGGCGGCCGCGAGGGCCGCCGCATCCGTCAGCGCGGAATGCCGAGTCGCGCCTTCGCGTCGTCGTATTCGCGCTTCAGGCGCTCGACGAGCGCACCCACGCTCGGCAGGTCGTCCATCAGGCCGACGCCCTGGCCGGCGCCCCAGATGTCCTTCCACGCCTTCGTCTTGTCGCTGCCGAAATTCATCTTGGTCTTGTCGGATTCCGGCAGCGCCTCCGGATCGAGGCCGGCCTTCTCGATGCTCTCGCGAATGTAGTTGCCGTGCACGCCCGTGAAGAGGTTCGTGTAGATGATGTCCGACGATTTCGCGTTCACGATCGCGTGCTTGTAGTCGTCGATCGCGTGCGCTTCCTGCGTCGCGATGAAGCGCGTGCCCATGTACGCGAAGTCCGCGCCCATCGCCTGCGCCGCGAGGATCGAGCCGCCGTTCGCGATCGCGCCGGACAGCACGATCGGGCCGTCGAAGATCTTGCGGACTTCGCCGACGAGCGCGAACGGCGACGTCGTGCCCGCATGGCCGCCTGCGCCGGCCGCGACGAGGATCAGCCCGTCGACACCGGCTTCGAGCGCCTTCTGCGCGTGGCGCAGGTTGATCACGTCGTGCAGCACGATGCCGCCGTAGCTGTGCACCGCGTCGACGATCTCGCGCGCCGGTGCGCGCAGGCTCGTGATGAAGATCGGCACCTTGTGCTCGACGCACACGCGCACGTCGTGCTCGAGCCGCGCATTCGACTGGTGGACGATCTGGTTGACCGCGATCGGGCCGATCACCGCGCCGGGATTCTTTGCCTGGTGATCGGCGAGCTCGGACTGGATTTGCGTGAGCCACTCGTCGAGCAGTTCGGCCGGACGGGCGTTGAGCGCGGGGAACGAACCGACGATGCCCGCCTTGCATTGCGCGAGCACGAGTTCGGGGTAGCTGACGATGAACATCGGCGATGCGATGACGGGCAGCGTCAGGTTCTGCAGGACGGTGGGCAATGCCATGTGATGTCTCCAGTCTCCAGGGGCGTCCGCGCGGTCGCGCCGGCGCCATGCTTTGCGGTCGAACGGTGATTCGAGTGTAGCTGCGAAACGATGTCGTCCTTATTAATACGAACGATCGTGCGATTCTACGCGAGCTTAACAAAATACGCGGTGTGCCGGCAATCGAGTGAGTGTTCTCTTTCTACGGATTCTGGCTGTTGCCCCGCTGTGCTGAGGCGCAAGCGCTCCTAAAATAGCCGCCATAACAAACCAACGAGAAATAAACCATGTCGTTTGAGGCGTTTGCACCGTTTCGCGTGACGGTGCAGGACACCGACATCTTCGGTGTCAAAGGAGGCGCGGGTCCGCCGCTCCTGTTGCTGCACGGACATCCGCAAACCCACATGATCTGGCATCGCGTTGCGGCGACGCTCGCGAATCATTTCACGGTGATCGCCACCGACCTGCGCGGCTACGGCGCGTCGGGCAAGCCGCCGAGCGACGCGCAGCACGTGCCGTATTCGAAACGGGCGATGGCGGCCGACCAGGTCGCCGTGATGCGGCATTTCGGCTTCGAGCACTTCCATGTATGCGCGCACGATCGCGGCGCGCGGGTCGCGCACCGGCTCGCGCTCGATCATCCGGACGCCGTCGAGCGGATGATGCTGCTCGACATCGCACCGACGCTCGCGATGTACGAGAAAACCGATCGCGCGTTCGCGACCGCGTATTTCCACTGGTTCTTCCTGATCCAGCCGGAGCCGCTGCCCGAGACGCTGGTCGGCGCGCATACCGATGCGTACATCGAGCGCGTGATGGGCAACCGGTCCGCCGGACTGGCGCCGTTCGCGCCCGAGGCGCTCGCCGCGTACCGCGCCGCGCTCGCGCAGCCGGGCGCCGTGCATGCGATGTGCGAGGACTACCGCGCGTCCGCGACGATCGATCTCGAGCACGACCGTGCGGATCTCGAGCGCGGCAACAAGGTCGCGTGCCCGCTGCGCGTGCTGTGGGGGGAGAACGGGATCGTCGGCCGCTGCTTCGATCCGCTCGACGAATGGCGCCGTGTCGCGCGCGACGTCAGCGGCCGCGCGCTCGAGTGCGGGCACTACATTCCGGAAGAGGCGCCGGTCGCGCTGATCGACGAACTGCTGGCGTTCTTCGAGGCGCGCGACGCGGCTGCCTGACCGCACCGGCGGGCACGCGTGCGCACGCGGGCGGCGCGGCCGCGTACCGGCTCGTTCAGCGGTGCGCGCCGTCGTCCTCGACGAGCGGCGGCAGCCGGCGCGGCACTGGTGTCGACTTCACGATCGCGGTGCTCGTCTCGGCGCGCTCCGTCACTTTCGACAGGATGTCGTCGAGGTGCGCGATCGTGCGCAGGTAGAGCCGGCAGATGAAGCAGTCGTCGCCGGTCACCTTGTCGCACTCCACGAATTCGGGAATCCGCCGCAGCATCTCTTCGACGAGATGCAGCTGGCCGGGCAGCGGCTTCACGCGGACGATCGCCTGCAGCGTGTAGCCGAGCGCGCGCGGGTCGAGTTCGACGGTGAACGCGGCGATCACGCCTTGCGCCTCGAGCCGCCGCACGCGGTCGGCGGTCGCGGGCGCCGACAGCCCGATCTGCCGGGCGAGTTCGCTGGTGGCGATGCGCGCGTCGTCGGCCAGCGCCGCGAGAATCGCGCGGTCGGTCGCGTCGAGCGACGCGACGGCGGGCGGGGAAAGGCGTTTCGGCATGATCGCTTTGCTTTCGAAGGTAAATCGGACGATTCACTTCAGTTTAGCCGTGGTTGCCGCGAAAGCAAGTTTCTAGAATCGAAGTCATCCACTCTTCTGAACGGAGTTCACGATGGCTTCGAATGAAATTCGCCGCGGCGCCGCCGAGATGGTCGTCGCGATGATGATGTCCGGCACGATCGGCTGGCTCGTGATGTCGTCGCAGCAGCCGCTGACCAACGTCGTGTTCTTCCGCTGCCTGTTCGGCGCCGCGACGCTCGCGATCGTCTGCGCGGCGTTCGGGTTCCTGCGCCGTGCACTGTTCTCGCCGCGGATGCTCGCGCTGGCGACCCTCGGCAGCGTCGCTATCGTCGCGAACTGGCTGCTGCTGTTCGCCGCCTATTCGCGCGCGTCGATCTCGATGGCGACCGCCGTCTACAACACACAGCCGTTCATGCTCGTCGCGCTCGGCGCGATCGTGTTCCGCGAGCGGATCACCGCGTCCACCGTCGCGTGGCTCGCGCTCGCCTTCGTCGGGCTCGTCGCCGTGGTGCGCGTCGAGCCGGCCGTGCTCGCGGTGCCGGGCGAATATCTGGAAGGTGTCGCGCTGTCGCTCGGTGCGGCGTTCCTGTATGCGATCTCGTCGATCGTCACGAAGCACCTGAAGGGCACGCCGCCGCACCTGCTCGCGCTGCTGCAGGCCGGCCTCGGGGTCCTGCTGCTCGCGCCGTTCGCGCACTTCGGCACGTTGCCGGCGACCGCCGGGCAGTGGCTCGACCTCGTCGTGCTGGGCGTCGTGAACACCGGTCTGATGTATGTGCTGCTGTACGGCGCGATCCAGAAGCTGCCGACCGCGATGACCGGCGCGCTGTCGTTCGTCTATCCGGTCGTCGCGATCGTCGTCGATCACGTTGCGTTCGGGCAGACGCTTGCGTGGACGCAGGTGGCCGGCGCGCTGCTGATCCTGCTCGCGGCGGCCGGCGTGAATCTCGGCTGGCGCATCGTGCCGGCCCGTCGTGCGGCCGTCGGCCACTGAAACGGTCGTGCGATTTGGCAAGCCGCTACGGGGCAGCGCAGCCGCTAGTCGAATGCTTGTTTCAGGCGCGCGTATTGCGGGCAGCGGGTGCGTACATGGCGAGCAAAAGTCGTGCGCGCACACGCGTGGAAGACGCTGTAAGAAGTTGTAGGGAAACACCCGATGCGATGCGGTCGCGTCGCTCGTATGATGCGGGCTGTGACGTTGATCACGTTCACAGGATTCCGATCTCGATGCCGTTCGCCTGTCAGGTTGAACGGCTTTTTTTTATGCGCCGCTTCTCGCCAGCAGACGCCGCCGCGCATCGAGCCGCGCGAGCAACGCGCGCCGCGCGTCGTCGTCCGACGCACGCCATCCCTTGATCTCACCGCGCGTGCGCAGGCAGCCCGCGCACCAGTCGGTGCGCGGATCGATCCGGCATACGTCGGTGCACGGCGACGCGACCGTGCCGACCGGCACCGTCACCGGCACGTCGCTCATGCGGGCTCCCGCAACGCGACGTCCGCGACCGGCGCGCCCGTCAGCGACACGAGTTCGTTCGGCGACAGGTTGAACACCGCGTGCGGATGGCCGGCGGCGGCCCACAGGCTGTCGAGCTCGAGCAGGTCGGCGTCGATCAGCGTGACGGGTTCGACGAGATGACCGATCGGGCACACGCCGCCGATCGCATAGCCGGTGTTGTCGCGCACGAACTTCGCGTCCGCGCGGCCGACCGCGCCGACTTGCGCGGCGACCTTCTTCTCGTCGACACGATTCACGCCGCTCGCGACCACGAGCACCGGCGCGCCGTCCGACTGGCGGCGAAACAGGATCGACTTCGCGATCTGCGCGACCGAGCAGCCGAGCCCGGCCGCGGCCTCGGCCGAGGTCTTGCCGGTTTCGGCGAGCATCACGATGCCTTTCGCATGGCCGCGCTCGCGCAGCAGCAGCGCGACGCGTCGCGCGGAGTCGGGGAGGGAATCGAATGAAGCAGGTGTCGTCATGTTGAGGAATCCATCGAATACCGGGGTCATACGCAGCTCGCGGCGTCGGCCGCGCTCTGCGCCTTGGCGAGCAGGGCGCGACCGGCGCGCGACACGTTCGCGCGGCCGATCGCGTTCGAGATGAAGTCGCCGGCGGCGACGACCTGCGCGAGGTCGATGCCGGTGTCGATGCCGAGGCCCTGCATCAGGTACAGCACGTCCTCGGTCGCGACGTTGCCGGTCGCGCCCTTCGCGTACGGGCAGCCGCCGAGGCCCGCGACCGACGCGTGGAAGATCTCGATCCCTTCGAACAGCGCCGCGTAGATGTTCGCGAGCGCCTGGCCGTAGGTGTCGTGGAAGTGGCCCGACAGGCGTTCGCGCGGGAACACGCGCGTGACGGCCGCGAGCACTTCGCGCGTGCGCTTCGGCGTGCCGACGCCGATCGTGTCGGCGATGTCGATCTCGTCGCAGCCGAGCGCAGCGAAGCGCTCGACGACGTCGACGACCGATGCGACCGGCACTTCGCCCTGGTACGGGCAGCCGAGCGTGCACGACACGCTGCCGCGCAGCCGCAGGCCCGCATCCTTCGCCGCCTTCGCGACCGGCTCGAAGCGCGCGATGCTCTCGGCGATGCTGCAGTTGATGTTCCGCTGCGAGAACGCCTCGCTCGCCGCGCCGAAGATCACGACTTCGTCCGCGCGCGCCGCGACCGCATTCTCGAAGCCCTTCAGGTTCGGCGTGAGCACCGAGTACACGGTGCCCGCGCGGCGCTCGATGCCGGCCATCACGTCGGCGCCGTCGGCCATCTGCGGCACCCATTTCGGCGACACGAACGACGCGGCCTCGACGTTGCGGAAGCCGGCGTGTGACAGCCGGTCGACGAGCGCGATCTTCACGTCGGTCGGCACGAAGGTCTTCTCGTTCTGCAGCCCGTCGCGCGGGCCGACTTCGACGATCTTGACGGCGGTGGGGAACGTCATGGTTGTCTCCTGGTGTGCTTGTAGGTTCAGTAGCCGCGTGCGTAGTCGACGATGCCGCCGACGCGCTCGCCGCGCTCCAGTGCACGGATCTTGCCGGCGATCTGGGCGATGGCTTCGTCGCGCAGCGTCTCGGCCGAGCTGTGCGGCGTGATCGTGATGCGCGGCGCGTGCCAGAACGGATGGTCTTCCGGCAGCGGCTCGCGGTGGAACACGTCGAGCGTCGCGGCGGCGAGCTGGCCGCTCGCGAGCGCGTCGAGCAGGTCGGCTTCGACGAGATGCGCGCCGCGTGCGACGTTGACGACATACGCGCCGGGCGCGAGCCGTGCGAACGTGCGCGACGCCAGGATGCCGTCGGTGTCGGGCGTGCTCGGCAGCAGGTTGACGAGCACCTTTGCGCCGTCGATGCACGCATCGAACGCGCCGTCGCCGGCGAAGGTCGTCACGCCGTCGAGCTGCTTCGCGCTGCGGCTGTAGCCGCGCACGGGCAGGCCGAGCGCGGCGAGCGCGCGCGCGACCTGCGCGCCGAGCACGCCGAGGCCGAGCACGGCGACGATGAAGCTGGCGCGCGCATGCGGTTCGAGCGGTTGCCAGCGGCGCTCGCGCTGCAGCACTTCGTATTCGTCGAAGCGGCGCAGGTAGCGCAGCACCGCGTGCGTCACGTATTCGACCATCTGCTGCGCCATGCCCGAATCTTCCAGCCGCACGAGCGGCACGTGGCGCGGCAGCGTGCCCGGATGCGCGTGCTCGAGCGCGAGCAGCGCATCGACGCCGGCGCCGAGGTTGAAGATCGCGCGCAGGCCGTCGCGCGGCGCAAAGAATTCGCGCGGCGCGCGCCAGACGAGCGCGTAGTCGGCGGCGGCCGTGTCGCCCGGCTGCCACGCGCGCAGTTCGGCTTCCGGCAGCGCATGCGCGATCTGGTCGCGCCACGCGGCCGCTTCCTGGTGCGGGGAATGGAACAGGATCTTCATTGGATGACGGCGCGCGCGCCGGCGAGGCGCGTCACGGGAACGGCGAGCGGGGCCGGGCGCAGCGCGCCGGCGAGCGTAGCGGACATCGGGCGTCTCCTGACGACCGGGCGCCCGGCGCGTCGGCGCCCGGCCCCGGTTCCGTGTGAAGCTGACGGGAAGCCCACATTCTACGGTTTCGCGGCGCATCGCGCGCCGGTGCGCGGGGCGGGCGGCGCCCCCGGTGGCCCGCCCCCGGATGGCCGGCCCACTTAAAAGCAAAGCACAAAATATTGGTTCGGCCGCCGCGGCCGCCGCGCCACAATCGAATCCCGTCTTCAAGCAAGCGAGGGCAATCATGCGCGCATGCAGCAAATCGGCGTGGCCGCCGCGGCTCGTCACCGTTCCGGGCCTGCACGGCAGCGAAGGCGCTCACTGGCAGACCTGGCTCGAACGGCAGTTCCCGCGTTCGCTGCGCGTCGAACAGGACGACTGGGACGCACCCGATCTCGCGCGCTGGGCGCAATCGGTGCGCGCGTTGCTCGACCGCGAACGCGGCCCGTTCGTGCTCGCCGCACACAGCTTCGGCTGCCTCGCGGCCGCCCATGCGCTCGCGCAGTGGCCGCATACGGGCGACGTCGCGGGCGTGCTGCTCGTCGCGCCCGCCAGTCCGAAGAAATTCATGTTTGCCGGGCCGTTCGACGCGCGCCGGCTCCCCGTGCCGTCGATCGTGATCGGCAGCGAAACCGATCCGTGGATGCCGCTCGGCGACGCGCGCACGCTCGCGCAGCATCTGGGCAGCGCGTTCGTGAACCTCGGTGACGCGGGGCACATCAACACCGCGGCCGGCTTCGGGCCGTGGCCGCGCGCGAAGTACTTCATCGACACGCTCGTCCATTGCGCGGCACCGCTGCGCTTTCGCGACGCGGACGACGGCTTCGAAACCGCGCTCGTCGACCGCGCGCTCGCGCACGCGGTCTGACGGGCGGGCGGCGCGGCGCATGCCGCGCGGCGGCTGTCGCGGC
>NZ_JAAGPC010000163.1:0-20130 GCF_017104595.1 Burkholderia sp. Tr-20390
AGTGGGTATGTTCAATTGGGTCAAAACGGCGATGCTGATGGCCGCGATCACGGCCCTGTTCATCGTGATCGGCGGGATGATCGGCGGTTCGCGAGGCATGACGATCGCGCTGCTGTTCGCGCTCGGCCTGCCGGACGGTGACGACCGGGTGCCGGCGCCCGGCGAGCACGGCGGCGGATAGCGCGACGCCACCGGCCGCCGACGACCAATAAACAGGAGACAGCCATGACGAATGGTGCGCAGTACCGCCCCGGACGGGCGTGGTCCATCGCGACGATGCTCGCGCTGATGATGCTGGTGAATTTTCTCGACAAGGTCGTGCTCGGCCTCGTGTCGGTGCCGATGATGCGCGACCTGCATCTGAGCCCGACGCAGTTCGGCGTGATCGGCGGCAGCCTCAACTGGCTGTTCGCGGTCGCGGCGGTCGCGGGCGGTATCGCCGCGAACCGCTGGCCCGCGAAATGGCTGCTGTTCGCGATGGCGGCCGCATGGGCGCTGCTGCAGTTGCCGATGCTCGTCGCAAGCTCGATCTGGGTCGTCATCGCGTGCCGCGTGCTGCTCGGCATCGGCGAAGGGCCCGCATCGCCGGTCGCGACGCACGCGATCTACAAATGGTTTCCCGATACGCGGCGCAATCTCCCGGTCGCGCTGCTGCACCAGGGCAGCGCGCTCGGCCTGCTGATCGCGGGGCTCGCGATTCCGGTCGTCACGTCGCACTGGGGCTGGCGCGCGAACTTCGCGGTGCTGGCGGTGCTCGGGGCCGTGTGGTGCATCGCGTGGGCGGTGCTCGGCGAGGAGGGCACGCTGTCGCGCGGCCCGCGCGCGACCGGCGGCGAGCGCGTGCCGTACGGGCGGCTGCTGACCGACCGCACGGTGCTCGGCAACTTCCTCGGCCATTTCGCGGCGAACTGGATTCTCGCGATGACGCTCACGTGGATGCCGACCTACCTGCAGCTCGGGCTCGGCTTCGGGCCGCATGAGGCGGGGCGCATGTTCGCGCTGTTCGTCGCGGTCACGTCGCCGCTCAGTCTCGCGCTGGCCTGGCTGTCGCAAACCTTGCTCGCGCGCGGCATGCCGTCGCGGCACGGACGCGGCACGTTCATCGCGGTCACGCTCGCCATCGCCGGCGCGATGCTGGCCATGCTGCCGGTGCCGGAGCTGCCGCGCGCGGCGAAGCTCGTGCTGCTGACGCTCGGCAGCGGCCTGACGCTGACGATGTATTCGATCGGCCCCGCGATGCTCGCCGAGGTGACGCCGGACGCGCAGCGTGGCGGCGTGCTGGCGCTCAGCAACGGCTTCGCGTCGCTTGCGGGCCTCGGCGCGCCGGTCGTCACCGGGATGCTGATCGAGGCGAGCGGCGCGTCGGTCGCGCGCGGCTTCGAACAGGCGGGCGTCGTGTGCGGCGTCGTGCTGATCGCGTGCGGCGTATTCGCCGCCTGGTGCCTCGATCCGCAGCGGTCGCTGCGGCGCCTCGCGGGCGACACGGAGCGTGCCGCGCCGACGGTCGGCGCGTGCGGCCGCTAGCGCTTGCCGCGCACATCGCATTGCATCGCATTCGGCGTACGGCCTGCCAGTCGGGCCGCGGCGCCTTTCGACGGGAGCAGTACCACGAAACGCCGCGCGGCGACGCGGCAGGAGGAGACATGAAGAAGATGATCGCGGCGGCGCTGATCGGCACGCTGTGGGGAAGCGCGCACGCGCAGTCGAGCGTGACGCTGTTCGGCCAGGTCGGTGGCGGCGTGCGATGGGTCAACGGGCAACAGGGCGGCAGCCAGGTGGGCTTCAACGGCACCAACATCATTGCCGGCAACGAGTTCGGGATTCGCGGCAAGGAGGACCTGGGCGGCGGCACGACCGCGCTGTTCGTGCTCGACGGCGCGTACAACACCGGCACCGGCGCGTTGAAGACGCCGGGCACGCTGTTCTCGCAGGCCGCCTATGTCGGCGTGTCGGGCGCGTTCGGGCGATTCACGTTCGGCCGCCAGTTCAACGCGGCCGAGGATCTCGGCATCGCGCTCGATCCGCTCGGCGGGCGCGGGCAATCGCTGGCGGTCGAGCCGGGCGTGCAGTTCGCGGGCAACTTCTTCACGCTCGATTCGCGCTTCAACAACACGATCAAGTATCTCGGCCAGGCGGGCGGCCTGCGGTTCGGCGCGAGCTATTCGCCGGGTGGCGTCGCGGGCAACACGCGTGCCGGCACGAACTTTTCGGCGGCGGCGATGTATTCGTTTGCGAACGTGATGGGCGGCGCATCTTATTCGAAGACGTACAGCGCCGACGGCACGCAATCCGCGCAGACGATCCAGACGGGCGGCACGTTGCAGTTCGGCCCCGCACGCCTGTACGCGAGCTATGCATCGCTGGCCGTGACCGCGCACGGCGCCGGCGCGCCGACGCGACACGACGATATCCCGTCGCTCGCGCTGCTCGTGCAGCCGACGCCGCGCCTGCAGTTTTCCGCCGCCGGTTTCTACGACATCGCGCGCCGCATCGGCAACGTCCCGCGTGCGGACGGCAACAAGCTGACGGTCTACGCGGTTGCCGAGTACTTCCTGTCGAAGCGCACCGAACTGTATGTCGAATTCGATCGAAACGGCATGACGGGCGCCTATATGCGCGACCCCGTGACGCGCGCCGCGTTGGGTTTGCGGCCAGGCGCGAGCGCAACGACCGGCGTGACGCTCGGGATGATGACGCGCTTTTGAACGCCGCGCTTTTCTCATTCTACGAAAAGAGGAATCCTCATGAAAATCCTGATGAAGTCGGTTGCTTGCACCGTGCTGGCGATCGCGGCGTGCTGTACGGCACTGACGCCGGCGCTGGCGCAATCGGACGCGGCAGCCACGCCGTCATCCGCGCCGGTTGCCGGTGCCGCGCCGGCGGCGGCATCGGTCGCCAGGCAGCGCAAGGCGGCCGACCGCAAGCTGATGCGGCGTGTGAGCGCGGCGCTGGCCCGCACGCAGGGATTGAATGCGACGCGTGTGCTCGTGCGCGTGCGCGACGGTGTCGTGACGCTCGCCGGGTCGGTGTCCGATACGGGCCAGGCCGCGCTGGCGGCCGAGGCGGCGCGGCGTGTCGACGGCGTCGTGTCGGTGGTGAACCTGTTGCGGATCGACAGCCAGCCGTTGTGACGCGCGTCGCGGGCTTACCGCTCGATCTGCCGGTTCCAGCGCGTATCCCACTGCGCGCGGCGCGCGTTGATCGCGGTCCAGTCGACGACCGTCACCTTGCGCACCAGGTCGTCGACGTTGCCGAGGCTCTGCTGCATCGCGGCGGGCATTTTCGCGACGCGGTTGGTCGGAATCTGCTTGCCGGCCTCGGCGGCCTTCGTCTGCGCGGGCGCGGACAGCAGGAACTGCGCGAGCTTCTGCGCCAGTTGCGGATCGGGATTGTTCGCGACCACGCACAGATCGACGAGCAGCAGCACGGGGCCTTCCTTCGGGTTCGCGTACGCGACCGGGATGCCCTTGTCCTGCAGGTCGCCGACACCGGTCGGCGTGAGCGGGAACAGGCCGGCTTCGCCGGTCTGCACCATCTCGGAGATCTTCGCCGAGTTCGGGATGTACTCGACGACGTTCGGCCCGACCGTACTCGCCCACTTGCTGAAGCCGGGCTCGACGTTCTGCTCGCTGCCGCCGAGCAGCCGGTTGATTGCGAGGAAGCCGTGCAGCCCGAACGTGCTGCTCGACGCCGACTGGAACACGACCTTGCCCTTGTATTTCGGATCGGCGAAATCCATCCACGACGTCGGCGGCGTCCAACCCTTTTCCGCGAACAGCTTCTTGTTGTACGCGATGCCGGTCATCCCCAGTTGCACGCCCGCGCCGACGTCGTCCTTCATCCGCGCGAACGGGTACAGCTCCTTCAGCACCGGCGAATCGTCGAGCTTCTGGCACACGCCGAGGCTGACCGCGCGCGCCATCACGCCGTCGTCGAGGAACGCGACGTGGATCTGCGGCTTGTTGCGGTTCGCGAGCAGCTTCGCGAGCACGTCCGACGACGTGCCGGGCACGACGACGACCTTCACGTTGTTCGCCTTCTCGAAGTCGGGCAGCACCTGGCTCGTATAGGCCTTCTCCATCGGGCCGCCGTTCATGCCGACATAGATTGTCTTGGTTTGTGCGAACGCGGAGGCGCTTGCGCCCGCGATGCAGAGAGCGGCGGCGGCCGCGATCGTTCCGAGCAGTTTCATTTGTGGGTCTCCTCTTGGGGGAAAGGGGTGGTCGGCGTGGCCTGCGGGGCGAAACGGCCGATCGAGAACGCATCGAGCGGCGTGGCGGTTTCGCCGGCCGTGACGAGATCGGCGAGCACGTCGCCGACACCCGGCGCGAGCAGGAAGCCGCCGCCGGAAAAGCCGAATGCATGCAGCAGGCGCGGCGTCGTGCGGCTCGCGCCGATGATCGGATTGTGGTCGGGCGTGCAGCCTTCGACGCCGCTCCATGTGCGGATCAGCAGCGCGTCGCGCAGCGCGGGCAGCAGCGCGCACGCGTCGCGCATCACCGCGCGCGTCGTATCGACCGACGGCTGGCCGAACTCGCCGTCGCCATGGCCGCGCCCGCCGCCGATCACGCAGTTGCCGCGCGCAACCTGCCGCGCATACACGCCGCCGCCGTAGACGCCCAGGTTGTGCGTGATGAACGGCGGCAGCGGTTCGGTCACCCACATGTTCGGGTAGATCGGCTCCATCGGCACGGCTTCGCCGAAGCGCCCGGCGATCGTGTTCGCCCACGCACCGGCCGAATTGATCAGCCACGTCGCGCTGCACGCGTGGCCGTCTGCATGAAAGTGGAAGCGCGTGCCGTCATGGTGAACGTCGCCGACGGGCGTGTGCTCGAACACGTCGGCGCCTGCCGTGCGGGCCGCGCGCGCGAACGCGGGCGACACGAGGCGCGGGTTCGCATGACCGTCGGTTACGCACAGCGAACCGCCGAGCGCCGCGCGGCCGAGCCACGGATAGCGGCGGCGGAACGCGTCGCCGCGCATCACCTGCAGCGGCAGGCCGTGCTCGCCGGCGAGTGTCGCGTACGCGTCGAGCGCGTCGAGGTCGGTTTCACTGCGCGCGAGCCGCAAGTGGCCCGACACGACGAATTCGCCGTCGATGCCGATCAGCTCGGGCAGGCGATCCCAGATGCGCCGCGCGCGTAGCGCAAGCGGCAGTTGCTCGGCCGGCCGGCCCTGGCAGCGCACGCCGCCGTAGTTCACGCCGCTCGCCTGCGCGCCGCAGTCGCGCCGCTCGAACAGCCCGACGCGCAGGCCGCGCCGTGTCAGCGCGAGGGCGGCCGATGCGCCGACGAGGCCGCCGCCCACGATCGCGACGTCGTAATGCCGGATTTCACTCATCGCGCGCCTCGTCGGGAATCGCCGCGACGTCGTCGCCCGCGAGCGCGGCCGAGATCGGGAAAGGCTTCACGGGTGGTTGCGCGCGCAACCGGCCGACCTCGGCAAGCGGGCGGCCGGTTTCGGCTGCTACGACGGCCGAGCGCAGCCCATCCCCCGCCCGTGCTGCCCTGGCAGCCGCCCATCCCGACGCGTGTCAGCGCCTTCACCCGGTTCAGTTCCGTCGCTGCCCCGGCCCGGATGCAGCGGCGCAGCGTCCCCGCGTCGGTCTCCTCCCCGCGGCACACGATCGTGTCGTCGGCGCAACGCGCGGCCTGCTCGACGGGCGGCGAGAACGCCGTTTCGAGGCCGGCGCGGGAGGCGCCGATGCGCGCGAGCGTGCGTTCGAGCGTTGCCGCGTCGGGCTTGCCGGCCGGCGACGGCGAAACGATGCCGGCGTCGTCGAGCAACGCGAGCGCCGCGCGCCGGCCCGACGCTTCGGCTGCATCCGCGCCCGCGATGCCCGCGCCGTCGCCCGCGACGTAGATCCCGCGTACCGACGTGCGGCCGGCTGCGTCGCGCTCGGGCAGCCATGCACGGTTGAGCGGATCGAAGCCGAACCGGCAGCCGGCGAGATCGGCGAGCTGCGTTTCCGAACGCAGGCCGAAGCCGAGGCCGAGCGCATCGCAGTCGAGCACGCGCGGCGGTGCGTCGCTGCCGGCCGCGCGCCACGCGAGCCCCGTCACATGGTGTTCGCCGAGGACGCGTTCGAGCGTAACCCCGGTTTCGATCGTCACGCCATGCGCGCGCAGCCAGCCGATGTAATAGAGCCCCTTCGCGAAGGTGGAAGGCATGCGCAGCAGCGCGGGCGCGGCGGCGGCCTGGCGGCGCAGCGGGCTCGTGTCGAGCACGGCCGCGACCTGCGCGCCGGCCTTCGCATACTGGTACGCGACGAGATACAGCAGCGGCCCCGTGCCCGCGAACACGATGCGCCGGCCGATCGCGCAGCCCTGCGCCTTCAGCGCGACCTGCGCGCCACCGAGCGTATAGACGCCCGCGAGGGTCCAGCCCGGCACGGGCAGCATGCGGTCGGTCGCGCCGCTCGCGACGATCAGGTGCGAATACGGCACGGTCACTTCGCGGCCGCCCTGCAGCGTATCGACGCGGCCCGCGCCGCACGCCCACGCGAGCGTGTCCGGCCGGTAGTCGACGTGCGGCAGCAGCGCGGCCATGGTCCGGTGCACGGCGTCGGCCTTGGCGGCCTCGAACCCGTACAGCGTGCGCTTGCCGCGTGCGAACGCGCCGTCGGCCGGCGGTTGCCGGTAGATCTGCCCGCCCCAGCGCGCGTTCTCGTCGATCACGACAGGGCGCAGCCCCGCGTCGACCAGCGCCTCGGCCGCGCGCACACCCGCCGGGCCCGCGCCGACGATCACCGGTTGTCGTGCGTCGTTCATTGCGCGTCTCCGGTTGCGACGGGCGGTACGCCGGTGAGAATCCGCATGCCTTCGGCGATCGGCGTCGAGCATGCGCGCATGCGTGCGCCTGCCTCGGTGCGCACCCAGCAGTCCTGGCACGCGCCGATCAGGCAGAAGCCCGCGCGCGGCAGTCCGCTGAATTCGCTGACGCGCACGCGGCGCTGCGCGACGAGGATCGCGGTGAGCACGGTGTCGCCGGCCAGTGCCTGCGCGGGGCGGCCATCGAGCATGAACGCGACGGCGGCACGCTCGCGCTCGGCGACGCGCACGAACTGCGCGCCGTCGTCCACGGGTTCAATTGAACGGGAAACGGGAGTCATCGTCAGTGTTGGCCGATCAGGATGCGGTTCAGGCCGTACACGCGATCGAGCAGCAGCATCGCGCCGGCGGTGATGAAGATGACGAGCGCCGACACCGACGCCATCATCGGGTCGATCGACTCGGTCGCGTACATGTACATGCGCACGGGCAGCGTGACCGTCTGCGGCGACGTGACGAAGATCGACATCGTCAGTTCGTCGAAGCTGTTGATGAACGCGAGCAGCCAGCCGCCGGTGATGCCGGGCACGATCATCGGCAGCGTGATGCGGCGGAAGGTCGTCCACGGGTCCGCGCCGAGCGAGCACGCGGCCTGCTCGATGCTGCGGTCGAGGCCGGCGACGGACGCGAGCACGAGCCGCATCACGAACGGCGTGATGACGATCATGTGCGCGAGCACGAGCCACGCGAACGAACCGGTCGCACCGATCAGCGCGAAGAAGCGCAGCAGCGCGATGCCGAGCACGAGCCCGGGAATCACCAGCGGCGACAGCAGCAGCCCGTTCAGGAACGCGCGGCCGGGAAACGTCGCACGGCCGATCGCGAGGCCCGCCGGCAGCGCGATCGCGAGCGATAGCGTCGCCGATGCGAAGGCGAGCTTCAGGCTGTTGAAGAACGCGGTGACGAAGTCGGGGTAGTCGAGGATCGCGCGGAACCAGCGCAGCGACAGCCCGTGGGTCGGCAGCGTCAGCGTCTCGTCCGGCGTGAACGCGACCAGCACGACGATCGCGAGCGGCGCGAGCACGAACAGGATCACGAGCGTGTGGAACGCGAGGGCGAAGGGGCCGTTCTTTCTCATCGGGATGCGCCTCCGAGGCTGCGCGCATAGCGGCGTTCGAGCACGCGGTAGTAGGTGAGCATCACGACGAGGTTCGCGACCAGCAGCAGCACCGCGATCGTCGCGCCGAGCGGCCAGTTCAGCGAGCCGAGGAATTCGTCGTAGACGGCCGTGGCCGCGACCTTCAGCCGGCGCCCGCCGAGCAGGCCGGGAATCGCGAACGCGCTCGCCGACAGCCCGAACACCATCAGGCTGCCCGACAGCACGCCCGGCATCAGCTGCGGCAGCACGATGCGGCGCAGGGTCGTGAGCGGCGATGCGCCGAGCGACAGCGCCGCGTGCTCGGTCTGCGGATCGAGCCGCTGGAGTGCCGTCCATACGGGGATCACCATGAACGGCAGCATCACGTGCACCAGTGCGATCACGATCGCGAAGGTCGTGTATTCGAGCTTGTACGGCCCGAGGCCGACGAGCCCGAGCGTCCGGTTCACGAGGCCGCTCGTGTTCAGCAGCATGCTCCAGCCGAACGCGCGCACGACGATCGACACGAGCAGCGGCGCGAGGATCGCGAGCAGGAACAGCGAGCGCCACGGGTCGCGCATCTTCGACAGCACGTACGCTTCCGGCGTGCCGACGGCGACGCAGATCGCGGTCGTGAGCACGGCGATCCCGAACGTGCGCAGGAAGATCGTGTGGAAGTACGACGAACCGAGCACGTCCGCGTAGTTGCCGAACTGGAACGCGGCGATCGCGCCCGTCGCCGGGTCGAAGCGGTAGAACGTCAGCACGAACGTCATCGCGAGCGGTACGAGCACGAGCGCGGCGAACAGCGCGAAGGCGGGCGCGCACATCAGCCACAGCGGCGCGTGCGCACGCCAGGTCGCGCGTGGCGCGGGTGCGGCGGTGCGTGCCGGCACGGCATCGACGGAAGCCGCGGCCGGGTGCGCGAGCGCGGCCGGCGCGCCGTCGGTTGGAAGCGGACGGGTAGGCTGTCCCATTCAAGCCTCCCGGCGCATCACGCGCACGGCGTCGCTGTGCCAGTCGATGCCGACCGGCGCGCCTTCCGCGAGCGGCTCCGCGCCTTCGTTCTGGCAGCACACGAGCACTTCGCCGAGCGCGCTGTCGGCGCGGTACAGCCACTGGCTGCCGAGAAAGAAGCGGCTCGTGATGGTCGCGGCGAAGCGGCCGGCTTCGGGTGCGCACAGCCGCAGCTTTTCCGGACGGATGCAGACCGACACCGCGTCGCCGACGCGCAGGTCGCGTTCGCGCGGCGGCAGGTGCGCGGCGCGGCCGGTTTCGGCGAGGTCGTGCCCGAGGTCGATGCGGATGGCGTCACCGTCGTGCGCGACGATCGTGCCGGGCAGCAGGTTCGCCTTGCCGATGAACTGCGACACGAAGCGGTTTTCCGGGCGCTCGTACGCGCGGTATGGCGTATCGGTCTGCGTGACGCGGCCGGCGTCCATCACGACCACGCGATCGCTGATCGACAGCGCTTCCGACTGGTCGTGCGTGACCATGATCGTCGTCGTGCCGATCTTGCGCTGGATCGCGCGCAGCTCGAACTGCATGTCCTCGCGCAGCTTCGCGTCGAGGTTCGACATCGGTTCGTCGAGCAGCAGCACCGGCGGCTCGATCACGACCGCGCGCGCGATCGCGACGCGCTGCCGCTGCCCGCCCGACAGCTCGCGCGGGAAACGGTGCGCGAGCGCATCGAGGCGCACGAGCGCGAGCGCGGCGCGGATGCGCTCCGCGCGCTCGGCCTTGTCGACGCCGCGCATGTCGAGGCCGAAGCCGACGTTTTCCGCGACGCTCATGTGCGGAAACAGCGCATAGCTCTGGAACACGATGCCGAGCCCGCGGCGGTTCGGCTTCAGGTGCGTGATGTCCTGCCCGTCGAGCGCGATGCGCCCGTGCGTGACGTCGACGAAGCCGGCGATCATCTGCAGCGTGGTGGTCTTGCCGCAGCCCGACGGCCCGAGCAGCGACACGAATTCGCCTTGTTCGACCGACAGGTTGACGTCGGCGACGGCGGTGAGGTCGCCGAAGGTTTTCGTCAGATCCGTAAGCGTGAGAAACGACATGGGAAGCTCCGGGTTCGCACACCGCGTGGCCGGTGTGCCGATGACGCGGACTCTAGCCAGCCATATTTCGGAGCGTCAATTTCGAATTCTGCTGAACGGGATGAATTTCGGAAAAATTCCGGTGAACGGAATTAATCGTGGTGCGGCATGCAAATCGTTCCGCTGGATGACGGGCGGCCAGGTGGGGAAATGCACGCGTCAATCCCGGGCACACCCGGATGCCCGCGGAATTTCGGCCGGACGACAATGGCGGCTACCGTATTCCGTTCATTGAAATCATCGAGGAGAGCCGGCATGCAGGAACCCCATTCGCCCGGAACGTCGCCGGCCGCCCGCGCGGCGCACCCGGACGAGGACGCCGCCGATCCGGCCGGCGCGCCGGGCACCGGCATGCTGCAGCGTGCGTTCGCGATCCTGCGCGCGTTGGCCGGCATGCAGCAGGACGGCGTGCGCGTCACGCATCTCGCGAAGGCTGTCGGCCTCACGCAGGGCACCGCGCACCGGATCCTGCAATCGCTGATCGCGGAAGGGATGGTCGAGCAGGACGAGCAATCGAAGCTGTACCGGCTGAGCGTCGACTTCTTCGCGCTCGCCGCGCAGGCCGGCAACCCGAGCAGCATGCGCACGCTGTGCCGCCCCGCGTTGTTGCGGCTGTGCGCGAGTCTCGGCGAGACGATCTTCCTGCTCGTGAAGAGCGGCTTCGACGCGGTGTGTCTCGACCTGTGCGAAGGGCCGTTCCCGATCCGCTCGTTCACCGGCGACATCGGCGGGCGCATCGCGCTCGGCGTCGGGCAGGGCAGTCTCGCGATCCTCGCGTTCCTGCCAGAAGCGGAACGCGAGGAAGTGATCCGCTTCAACGTGCCGCGCATTCGCGGCCATGGCGTGCTCGACGAGGTGTACCTGCGCACCGAGATCGAACGCGTGCGGCAGCTCGGCTACGCGGGCCGCAACAGCGGCGTGCTCGACGGGATGGCCGGCGTCGCCGTGCCGATCCTCGATCGCACCGGGTATCCGGTGGGCGCGCTGAGCGTCGGTACGCTCGCGTCGCGCCTCGGCGACGACCGGATGCCGATGGTCGTCGAACTGCTGCGGCGCCAGGCCGATGTGATCGGGCCGCGCACCAACCCGTTCGACGCCGCGCTGCGGCGGCCGATGCACGGGCTATCCGGGAAAACCGCATAGACGCATCACGCGTCGCCGTTTCGTCAGCTTGCTTACGCGAGCCCTTCACGTCTGAGCAAAGCGCGCCATGTCCCGCGGACACGCGCGCTTTCGTTTCTCTTGCAGCGGCGCGCCGTCCCCGCTCGTTTCCTCGTCATTCGATTTTCAACTGCCGCTCAGTTGAACATTTCATTTCTTGATGTGATTGCGGCTGGATACCATCCAGCGACTGTCTATACAACCCGATCGGCGCGTATGGGCGGGCTCAAAAAAAACACAACACATCGATGAACAGGTTTGGAGCGGAGAAGACGGAGATGGTACGAATCAAAGGTGGGAAGACGAGCGCCGCGGGCGTGGGCGCAGCCGTGGCCATGCTGTTTGCCGGCGCCGCGCACGCGCAGTCGACGGTGACGCTGTACGGGATCGTCGACGCGGGCGTGACCTACACGAACAACGCGAAGGGCCACGCACTGTGGCAATTCACCGGCGGCAACGAATCGGGCCCGCGCTTTGGCTTGATCGGCACCGAGGATCTCGGCGGCGGCCTGAAGGCGAACTTCCGCCTCGAGAACGGCTTCAACGTCGCGAACGGCGCGCTCGGGCAGGGCGGCCGGATGTTCGGGCGTTCGGCGTGGGTCGGCCTGAGCGGCGCGAACTGGGGCGCGGTGACGCTCGGCCGCCAGTACAACTCGACGCAGGACATCCTCGGCTCGCTGCAGATGAGCAGCTTCCTCGCGCAGTACTCGACGCATCCGTTCGACAACGACGACATCAACAACACGTTCCGCACCAACAATGCGGTGAAGTACGTGTCGCCGACGATCGCGGGCCTGCAGGCGAACCTCGTGTACGGCTTCTCGAACTCGACCGGCTTCGCGAACGACAACAGCTGGAGCGCGGGCGTCACGTACGCGAACGGGCCGCTCAACGCGGGCGCCGCGTATGCGCGCGTGAACCATCCGGCGGTCAGCCCGAGCGGCGCCGTTGCTTCGGACAACTACTATCCGGCATCGGAATCGGTGTTCGGCGCGAGCCTCGGCAACGCGATCCGCCAGCAGATCTGGGGCGCGGGCGGCAGCTACGCGATCGGGCCGGCCACGCTCGGCCTGCTGTACACGGGCTCGAACTTCGGGCAGGCGACGGGCGGTGCGCTGCGCTTCGACAACTACGAAGGCAGCCTGCGCTACCTGATCACGCCGGCGCTGATGGCTGCCGCCGGCTACACCTATACGCAGGTCGCGCGCGCCAGCGACAGCGGCCACTATCACCAGGTATCGGCCGGCGTGCAGTACCTGCTGTCCAAGCGCACCGATGTGTACGTGAACGGCTTCTACCAGAAGGCGTCGTCGGGTGTCGGCCGGGCGTGGATCGACGGCACCGACAGCGCGTCGTCGACGACGTCGCAGGTGGCGGTGGTGGTCGGCATCCGCCAGAAGTTCTGATGTTCTGACGCGTACGCGCGTCTTCCGGAGGAGGCACTCATGAAACTCAAACTGTTGCTGGCGGCGTTGCCGTTCGTCGGGATGTATGCGGGCGGCTCGCTCGCCGAGGTGCGGCCGTTGCTGTTCGGGCTGCCGTTCCTGCTCGTCTGGAACCTGGTCTGGATGGCGGCCACCGCCGCGATCCTCGCGATCCTGTTCCGTCTCGATGAACGCGACGAGCGCGACGCGGCCCGCGCCGGCCGCCCGGGAGACGCGCGATGAACGCATCGATCCTCATCATCGCGGCGTTCGCCGTGTTCGCGCTCGCGATCGGCGTGATGGCGCGCCGCGGCCGCAAGCTTACGCTCGAGCAGTGGGCGGTCGGCGGGCGCGGCTTCGGCTCGCTGCTCACGTTCCTGCTGATGGCCGGCGAGGCGTTCTCGACGTTCTCGTTCCTCGGCGCGAGCGGCTGGACCTACAGCAAGGGCGTGCCCGCGTTCTACATCCTGTCGTACGGCTGCCTCGCGTTCGTGATCGGCTACTGGATGCTGCCGGCGATCTGGCGTTACGCGAAGGCGCGCGGGCTCGTGTCGTTCGCCGACTACTTCGCGGCGAAGTACGACAGCCGCGCGATCGGCGTGCTGGTGTCGGTCGTCGCGGTGTTCGCGATGGTGTCGCTGCTGATGATCCAGTTGCGCGGGCTCGGCGTGATCGTGTCGGAGATGTCGTACGGGCTGATTCCGCAAGCGGCCGCAATCTGGATCGCCGCGACGCTGATGGCCGTGTACATGGTGGTGTCGGGCATCCACGGCTCGGCGAGCATCGCGATCTTCAAGGACGTGCTGATCCTCGCGATCGCGATCTTCCTCGGCCTGTACCTGCCGATGCATTACTACGGCGGGCTCGGCGCGATGTTCGCGAAGCTCGACGCCGCGCATCCCGAACTGCTGCGCATGCCCGAGCACGGCTTCAACCTGAGCTGGTACAACTCGACGATCCTGCTCACGTCGCTCGGCTACTACCTGTATCCGCACGGGTTCACCGCGATCTACGTCGCGAAGGACGAGCGCGCGCTGCGCCGCAACGTGATCCTGATGCCGCTGTACCAGGTGCTGATCGCGTTCCTGTTCCTCGTCGGCTTCGCGGCCGTGATGACCGTGCACGGGCTCGAAGGCGCGCAGGCCGATCTCGCGCTGCTGCGGCTCGTGAAGCAGACGTTCCCCGCGTGGTTCGTCGGCATCGTCGGCGGCACGGGTCTGCTGACCGCGCTGGTGCCGGGTTCGCTGATCATGCTGAACGCGTCGACGACGATCGCGCGCAACATCTACCGCGAAGGCTTCGCGCCGAACGCGACCGACCGCGAGGTGACGCGCGTCGCGCGGATCGCGCTGCCGATCTTCACGCTGGTGGTCGTCTACTTCGTGCTGCGCGGCGGCGCGACGTTCGTCACGCTCGCGATCTTCTCGTCGAGCCTGCTCACGCAGCTCGTGCCGATGCTCGCATCGAGCTTCCTGAAGCGGCCGTTCGGCACGCGCGAAGGCGCGTTCGCGGGGATCGCCGCCGGCGCGATCGTGATCGGGATGACGAACTACTACGGCGTGACGCTCGCGTCGCTGTTCCCGCGCGCGCCGAACACGCTGACGTCGATCAACCCCGGGCTCGTCGCACTCGCGTTGAATGCGGTGGTGTTCATCGTGATCAGCGCGGGACAGCGCAGGCTGAAGGCGCGGGTTGCTGCGCCGGTCGGTTCCGCGTGACGGCTGGACGACTGGACGGCTGGATGGCAATGAAATCAATCGAACGACAACAGGACACTGTGCGATGACGACCGAGGACAACCAGGCGGACAACCGCGAAGCGATCGATACGCTGATCGCGAATGGCTGCGTGATTACGATGGACCCGCAGCGGCGCGTGATCGAGCATGGCGCGGTCGCCGTGAAGGGCGATCGGATCGTCGCCGTGGGCGGCACCGACGAACTGCAGGCGCGCTATCGCGCCGCACGCACGATCGACGCGCGCCGCAAGGCCGTGCTGCCGGGCCTGATCGATGCGCATGCGCATGCGGGCCACGCGATGCTGCGCACGATCGGCGGCGCGGACGGCGACGCATGGTCGGCCGCGGCCGAGACGATCTACACGCGTGCGTCCGACGAGGCGTTCTGGGAGACCGAATCGCACCTTGCCGCGCTCGAGCGGCTGAAGGCCGGGGTGACGACGGGCGTGTCGCTGCTCGGCGGCGGCAACTCGATCATGCGCGTCGACGATCCGGTCTATGCGCGGCGCCATTGCGATGCGGTCGTGCGCACCGGTACGCGCTCGATCGTCGCGGTCGGCCCGTCGCGGCCGCCCGCGCCGCGTGCTTACACGCGCCACACGCCGGGCGGCAGCGACACGCGCGACATCGACTTCGACACGATGTACGCAGTGTGCAACGGCATCATCGACGAATGCCACGGCGATGCCGACGGCCGGATCCGCATCGCGCTCACGCTGCCCGTGTACGGGCCCGAGCACGACCCCGAACTCGCGCGGTACGAACGCGACTTCCGCGACCAGGCCGCGCGTTACGGCGCGCTGGCGCGCGAGCGCGGGCTGACGTTCACGCAGGACGGCCACCGCGCGGGCACGCTCGCGTTCGCGCACCGCGAGCTCGGCTTGCTCGGCCCGACGTCGTTCATGTCGCACAGCATCGACCTGACCGACGACGACATCGCGGCATGCGTCGAGACGGGCACCGCGATCGTCCACAACCCGAGCGCGATCATGTCGATCATCGGGCGCTGCCCGGTGCCCGAGCTGATCGATGCGGGCGTGACGGTGGCGATCGCGTCGGACGGCGCGGCGCCCGATCGCGGCTACGACATGTTCCGCCACATGTGGCAGTGCATGCATTACCACCGCCGGCATTTCCGCGACCCGGACGTGCTGCCGCACGGCAAGGTGCTGGAGATGGTGACGATCGACGCGGCGAAGGCGCTGTCGGTCGATCACGAAGTCGGTTCGCTCGAAGCCGGCAAGCTTGCCGACATCATCCTCGTCGACCTGTTCCGGCCGCACATGATGCCGATGAACATGCCGGTGTATCGCGTGACGTGCTTCGCGAACGCGGCCGACGTGTGCATGACGATGGTCGGCGGAAGGGTGCTGATGGAGGAGCGGCGCGTGTTGTCGGTCGATGAGGAGGCGATTCTCGAACGGGTGAACGAAGTCGCGGCACTCACGATCGAGCGCAGCGGGTTGCGTCACCTGCTCGACGAGCCGAAGACATTGTGGAGGCGGAGTCACTATTGACTGACAAAAATTGACATGACGGGACGAACTCTTGTCGGTTTTGTGGCGACTAAGGAATCGTCACATCGATAGGAGTATGGATAAATGAACGTCAGGATGCCGCTTGCCGCTGCCGCGCTGATCCTCACCCAGGCCGCATGGGCCGCGGGCCCCGCGCCGACGAAAACCTGGACGATGAGCGCCATCCCCGGCGATCGCGCGGCGAGCGACGCGTTCGCCGCGATGAAGAAAGGCCACGCGGTGCCGGCATGGGTGACGAACGGCACCGAATCTCCGGCAACCACCGTCGTGTTCGGCGGGCACGACGTCTACGTGATGACGGCTTGCAAGCCGCACAGGTGCGGGTCGGAGCGCATCGCGGTGCTGTACGACCCGCAGAAGAAGGTGATGTACGGTGTGCTGTCGGTCGCCGGTCCGAAGGAGGGCGCCGAGAAGCTGACATGGCTCAATATCGGCGGCGGTAGCGAATCGATCGACGGACGGACGATTCTCTATGCGGCACTGACGGGCAGCCTCGAGAACCACCCGGACGCGTTCAATTACAAGTGACGCCGGCCGATTGACGGCCGTTCACGCATCAATCGCCGTCGCTGCCCGAACGGGGCGACCGAAGTGAAGCAGGGGCGTCGCGCGATCCTACGCGACGCCCTGTTTCTTTCGCCGGCGCACCTCGGTCGGCATGCCGCTGCGAAGGTCAGCGACGGTAGATGAACTCCAGGTCGGTCGCTTCCCCGACCTTGAAATCGTACGTGCCGACGCGCTTGAACCCGGCTTTCTCGTAGAAGGCAATGGCCTTCGCGTTGCCCGACCACACGCCCAGCCACACCGGGCCGGGGCGTTCCGTGGCCAGGTAGTCGAGCGCGGAATCGAACAACGCGCGCCCGGCGCCGGTCCCTTGCGTGCCGCGTCGAAGGTAGATCTGATGGATTTCCCCGGCACCGTCGGCAACCTCCGGGTGCGGGAGCTTGCACGGCCCCGCGTGCGCATACCCTACCAGCCGGCCGTCGTCGCATTCGGCGACCCACGTGCGGCACTGGGGATCGTTGAGCTGGCCCGTGACTGTCTCCACCGAGTAGGTCTGGGTCTCGTACGCAGCCAGATCGTGCGGCGGGTAGTCGATATTGAATCCGTCTTGCAGAAAGGTTTCGCGAAACGTGTCGCGCTTCAGTTCGGCGAGCGGGATGGCATCGGAGGGCGTCGCAACGCGGATCAACATGGAGGATGGCTGGGTTCGTGGATCGGGCCGACAGTTTATCCCGGCTGACGAGCGGCTTGCGAGCGCCGGGTCGACTTGCGTGTAAGCCGTATCAAGGGCGTATGAGCCCGAACCTGATCGACCGCAAGGCGATCGTGCCGATGCCGGTGGTTGACCGCCGACGGACATGCTAGGATTTCCGACAAACAACTTCGGAGACTGCCATGCCGTTCATCTGCGAAAACGTTGCATGCCGCGCCGTGCTGGCTCGCGGGCAGGTCAGGCCCCATCAAGAGGACTCCGGGTGGTGTTTCTACTGCCCGGACTGCAACACCCGGAACGAGTTGATGTACGTCGACGTGGCCGGCGGCGCCGTCGAACTGGTTCAGCCGGAGCGTGCCAGCCCGCCGCACAAGGTGGTGGCGACGGCCCGGCCGTTGCAGGACGGCAAATACGCCGCGCAGTTGAGCGTTCAGCGGGCGCTCGCCGTGAAGGGAACGTACGCGGCCGAAGAACACTGGGATGAACTCGGTGTGTTCGGCGACGCGCAGGAAGCCGTCGCGCACGCGAAGTCGTTCGCCACCGACCTGTTGCAGCGAGCGGCGTAGTCGCTCCGTACGACGCTGACGGGGCGTGCCTGTCGCGATCGCTCGCGACAGGCGTCATGGCTTGTCGAGCACGGCGATACAGTCGATTTCGACGAGAAAGTCGGGATTCGGCAATGACGCCACGATGGCGGTACTTCGGGTCGGGAATTTCCCGGCCTGGAAGTATCCCGCGTAAATGCGGTTCATCTCCTTGAAGTCTTCCCGGCGCACCAGCATCACATCCACCTTCACCACGCGGTCCCATCCTGTGCCTGCGGCCTTGAGGATGCCCGTGACGTTCTCCATCGCCTGGGTCATCTGCCTGGTGAAATCGCCGACGGCGAGCTTGCCGTTTCGGTCATAAGCGGGAATCCCCGAAACGAACACAAGATTGCCGGCTTTGATGGCCGGGGCGAGTGGTACGGGGATCACGTACTGATCGGGGGGCTGCACATATTCCAGCGGTGTCCGAGCGGAAGCGGCTTGCTGACCCATCGGTGTCGCACAGCCGTCCAGAAGGAGGCCGGATCCGACGAGTCCGGCAACAAGGAAGGGCGTTCGCATCGTGTTCTCTCCCGGGATCGGTCCAGTGCGCGATCCGGCAGTGGGCACGCTGCGAGACAGCGGATCGTGAACTCCTCCAGACAGTTTAGGAAATCGAAGTACAAAGGGTTAGGTTTCCCGCGCGGGAGGGTGCCGTACCGGGAGAAGGGGGCGGCCGGTGCTCCGTTTGTCCTACGAAAGGCGGCTGGCGATCGGCATCGACGGGTCGAGGAAATTATGCAGGGGCGTCGTGCATTCGTGTACGACACCCCTTCGCGTTGCCTCGTTCGTTCCCGTCAGTTGTAGATGTCGAACGAAAAATACTTCTTCGCGATCCGCTGGTACGTCCCGTCCTGGATCAGGCTCGCCAGCGCCTGGTTGATCTGCGTGCGCAGCGCGTCGTCATCCTTGCGCACGCCGATCGCCGAACCCACGCCGAGCGTCTTCGGATCATGCAGCGGCGGCCCCGCGAATTCGAAGTTCGCGCCCTTGGCCGTTTTCAGGAAACCGAGGTCGGCCTGCACCGACGATTGCAGCGACGCGTCGAGCCGCCCCGACAGCAGGTCCTGGTAGACGAGATCCTGCGTCTGGTACGTGCGGACGGTCACGCCCTTCGGCTCCCAGTACGTGCGCGCATAGGTTTCCTGCGTCGAACCCTGCTCGACGCCGACGCTCTTGCCCTGCAGCGATTCGGGCGTCGGCTGCAGGTTCGAGCCGCGCCGCGCGACGAGCCGGGGCGGCACGTTGTCGATCTTGTCCGTGAATGCGATCTGCGCGAGGCGCTTCTCGGTCACGCTCATCGACGACAGCACGCCGTCGAACTTGCGCGCCTTCAGCGCGGGGATCATCCCGTCGAACGCATTTTCGACCCACACGCAGCGCACCTTCATCCGTTCGCAGATCGCATTGCCGAGATCGATGTCGAAGCCGACGAGCTTGCCGTCGGGCGCGAGCGATTCGAACGGCGCATAGCTGGGGTCGACGCCGAGGCGCAGCACCGCCGGGTCTTTCGCGGCGGCGGCGCCGGCCGTCAGCGCGAGCGCGACGGCCAGGACGAGTTTTTTCATGTCTGTCTCCAATACCGATTGATGTTGTTTGTCGTGAAGCGAACCAGCGGCCGTCGGGCGTGACTGCCCGCGCCCGGCCATGCGCGGGCGGCGGGACGTTGCGCCGGCAGCGGCCGGCGAACGTCCGGATTCGAAGGGGGCGTTAGCGGGCGGCGCCGGTGATGCGCACCATGCAGTGCCGGTAGCCGGCGGGCGCGAACGCGGCGTTCAGCGCGGCCATCGCGGCGATCACGCCGAGATGCATCCACCACGCGATCGCGAAGCCGCCGCCTGCATCGCGCAGCCAGCCGATCAGCCAGGGGCTGGCCGCGACGGTCAGGAAGCCGATGCCCTGCACGAACGCGGCGAGCGCGCCGGCGAGCCGCGCATCGGGCAGGTGGTCGAGCGTGACGATCAGGCTCATCGAGAAGAAGCCGCCGAGACCGAGGCCGACGCTCGCGACCCAGAGCCACGGCGCGTGCGCGGGCAGCGTCGCGAACCCGATGAAGCCGACCGCCTGCAGCGCGAGCGTGAGCCACAGCACGGCGCGGCGGTCGGCCGAGCGTTTTGCGAGCATCGGCATCGCGAGCGCGCCGATCGCCTGGAACAGTGCCATCCACGCGAGCAGGTTGCCGCTCGCTTGCGGACGCATGCCGATGCCGCGGTAGAACGCGGGCAGCCACGCGACGAGGCTCGCGTAGCCGCTGTTGCTGAGCCCGAAGAACAGCGCGAGCTGCCACGCGCGCGGAATGCGGATGAACGCGGTGAGCGGAGCCGACACGGCCGTCGCGCGCACGGCGTCGCGCGGCGCCTTCGCCCGCCACAGCGCGAGCGTGACGAGCGCGGGCACGGCAGACCCGAAGACCGGCGTGTGGGGAAAGAGGGTATGGCATGGTGTAGCTCGCTAGCGCT
>NZ_JAAGPC010000164.1:0-20006 GCF_017104595.1 Burkholderia sp. Tr-20390
ACGATCCCCGCGTCAGACACCATGCCATACACCCTTTCCCCACACGACGCTCTTCCGATCTGGGCGGGCGGAACGCGAGCGCGACGCCGGCGCCGCGGGAAAGGAAAAGAAGGCCGCGGCCAAGCCGCGCGCATCCGCCGGCAAACGCCCGGCGGCCGCGAAGCCGGCGCGCAAGAAGAAGTCGTAACGGTTGCCGGGGAGGCAGACGCAAGGCGTGCGCCCTTCCCGCCGGCCCTATTCGCCGCCCCTATTCGCCGCCCCTATTCGCCGATCTCGAGCGCGTGCGCGACGGCCTCGATCCGTGCGCGATGCACGGCGTCCTTGATCTTCTCCGTATCGTTGCCGATGCCGCGCGCGATTGCGCCGGCATCGACGCTGCGCGCGGCGGCGAGCGCGACGCGCAGCCGCTCGGCCTGCGGATACGGCTGCGCGTCGAGCCCGAGCCGCCCGCGCGCATCCGATTCGCACGCCTGCAGCATCTCGGCGAAACGCGCCGGCTTGCGCAGCGCGTCGCTGCGCTCGAACAGCCGCACCAGCGCGGCCGCGCCCATCTCCATCACGCGATGCAGGTTGCCGTGCTCGCGCGCGACGACCAGCGCGAGATCGCGGCATTCGTTCGGCACGCGCAGCCGCTCGCACAACGGCTTGAGCAGGTCGACGCTGCGCCCCTCGTGGCCGACGTGGCGCGGCAGCACGTCGGCCGGTGTCGTCGCCTTGCCGAGATCGTGCGTGAGCGCCGCGAAGCGCACCGGCAGCGAATAGCCCTGCTTCGCCGCATAGTCGACGACCATCATCACATGCACGCCCGTGTCGACTTCCGGGTGGTAGTCGGCGCGCTGCGGCACGCCCCACAACGCATCGACCTCGGGCAGGATGCGCGCGAGCGCGCCGCACTCGCGCAGCACCGCGAACATCCGCGACGGCTTCGCTTCCATCAGCCCGCGCGCGATTTCCTGCCACACGCGCTCGGGCACGAGCGCGTCGACCTCGCCCGCGTCGACCATTCGCCGCATCAGCGCGAGCGTTTCGTCCGCGACCGTGAAATCCGCGAACCGCGCGGCGAAGCGCGCGATCCGCAGGATCCGCACCGGATCCTCGACGAACGCGTCGCTCACGTGCCGGAACACGCGCGCGCGCAGGTCGGCCTGCCCGTCGAACGGATCGATCACGGGCCCGACGAGCTCGCCCTCCGGGCTCACCTCGCGCGCCATCGCGTTGATCGTCAGGTCGCGCCGCGCGAGGTCCTCGTCGAGCGTCACGTCCGGCGCGTAATGGAACTGGAAGCCGTGATAGCCGGCCGCCGTCTTGCGCTCGGTGCGCGCGAGCGCGTACTCCTCCTGCGTGCGCGGATGCAGGAATACCGGGAAATCCTTGCCGACCGGCCGGAACCCCTGCGCGGCCATCTGCTCGGGGGTCGCGCCCACCACCACGTAGTCGCGGTCCTGCACGGGCACACCGAGCAGTTCGTCGCGGATGGCGCCGCCTACTGCGTAGATGTTCATGGCTGCGGCTCGTATTCGGCGATCACGTTCGTTTCGCGGCGCGCGGCATCGATCCAGCGCTGCACGGCCGGCAGCGCCGTCACGCGGGCCGCATAGCCGGCCGCTTCCGGCGACAGGCCCGGCGCGTACGTGTTGAAGCGCATCACGACGGGCGCATACATCGCATCGGCAATGCCGAATTCGCCGAACAGGAACGGGCCGCCCGACGCCTCGAGACACGCGCTCCACAGCGCATCGATGCGCGCGACATCGGCGAGCGCGTCGGGTGTCGCGCCGCGCCCCGGCATCGACGCGCGCACGTTCATGCCCATCTGCGTGCGCAGCGCCGCGAAGCCCGAATGCATCTCGGCCGCGACGCAGCGCGCATGCGCGCGCTCGAGCGGATCGGCCGGCCACATCGGAAACTGCGGATAGCGTTCGGCGAGCGTCTCGGCGATCGCGAGCGAATCCCAGATCGCGACGCCGTGGTCGTCGATCAGGCACGGCACCTTGCCGGACGGCGAATACTCGCGGATGCGCGCGGCCGTGTCATCGTGGCGCAGCTCGATCGCGATTTCGTCGAACGGGATGCCGAAATGCGCGAGCAGCAGCCACGGGCGCATCGACCACGACGAGTAGTTCTTGTCTCCAATGACGAGTTTCATGACGGTGTTCCGGAAAACGCGAAGGTGGAAAGGATGACGTTGCCGGCCTAGCGGCGCGAGCGGAACCAGTCGAACCGGGAGCGCTGCGCGGCCTGGCCGAGATACGCGGGCGCGATGCTTTCGAGACTCGCGGGCGAGATCCCGAGCTCCGGCGCGAGCGGCCCCGACAGCACGTTCGGCACCGACATCGTCGCGAGATTGTCGCGCGTGAGCACGGGCTCGCCGGGCAGGCATTCGAACACGTTCGCCTGCAGCCGCGCAAGCGCGTCGGGCAGCCGCACGATGCGTGCCTGGCGGCCGACCAGCGTGCCGCAATAGCGCACCAGCTGCTCGAGCGTGTAGACGGTCGGGCCGCCGAGTTCGTAGGTCTTGCCGTGTGCGGCCGCGAGATCGAGCGTGTTGACGAACGCGCGCACGACATCGCCGACGAACACCGGCTGGAAGCGCGCGTCGGGCATCGCGAGCGGTAGCACGGGCACCGAGCGCTGCAGGTTCGCGAACGTGTTGAGGAACGCATCGCCGGGGCCGAACACGACCGACGGGCGGAAGATCGTCAGCGCGAGCGAATCGGTCGCCGCGATCGCATGCAGCGCGGCCTCGCCGTCGCCCTTCGAGCGCTGGTACATGCTCGCGCCATGCGAATCGGCGCCGAGCGCGCTCATGTGCAGCACGCGCTGCACGCCCACCTCGGTGCAGGCGGTCGCGAGCGCGGCCGGCAGCGTGACGTGCGCGCGCTCGAAGCCGGGCCCGTACGGCGTGCCGCGGCCGCCGTGCAGCACGCCGACCAGGTTGATCGCCGCGTGCGCACCGGCGACGAAGCGCGCGAGCGTGCGCGTGTCGAGCGCGTCGAGCTCGACGATTTCGACCGGCAGCATCTGCAGGTGGCGCGCGTGGTCGCGCCGGCGCGTGCCGATCCGCACCTGCTTGCCGGATTCGATCAGCGCATTGACGAGCCGGCTGCCGATGAAGCCGGTGCCGCCCAGCAGCGCGACGGTCTGGCGATCCATGTCGTGAGCCTCAAAAGAACACTGCCGCGTCTCGCGCGGCAGTGTGAAGATTGCGTATCAGGGCGAGATCATGCCTAGACGTTTCTTCAACGACTGCGGTTTGCCCTCGAAGAGCGCCGCGTAGTAGACGGTGTTCGACAGCACGTTCTTCACGTAGTCGCGCGTCTCGTTAAACGGAATCGTTTCTGCGAAGATCGCGCCTTCGACCGGCTGCGTCAACACCTGGCGCCACTGGCGCGGCCGGCCCGGGCCCGCGTTGTAGCCGGCCGTGGCGAGCACCGGCGAGCTGTCGAAGTTGTTGTAGATGTCCGCCAGATACCAGGTGCCGAGCTGGATGTTGGTATCGATGTCGTGCATCTGCGCGCGCGAGATCGTGCCCATGCCGAGCTTCTTCGCGACCATCTGCGCGGTGGCCGGCATCAGCTGCATCAGGCCGCCCGCGCCCACCGACGAACGCGCGCTGATGATGAAGCGCGATTCCTGGCGGATCAGCCCGTACGCCCATTCGGTGTCGAGGCCCGTCGATTGCGCATAGCGCTCGACGATGTTGCGGTACGGCGACGGGTAGCGCAGCGTGAAGTCGTGCTCGGCCTTCGTGCGGTCGGCCGTGTTGACCGTGCGGTCGAGCAGCTCGACGCGCTTGCCGTATTCGGCCGCGGCCAGCAGCTGGCGATCGGTCATCCCGCGCAGCGGCCAGTTCCATTCGCGGTTGCCTTCGAGGCGCAGGTTCAGCGCGTAGAAACGCTGGGCAAGCGCGAAGCCCGGAATCTTGCTCATCGCGTCGATCTCGGCGTCGCTCACCTTCGTGCGCGGCGGGATCGTCGTGCGCTGGCCGAGCTCTTCGCCGGCGAGTTGCCCGTAGAAGTTGAACTGGCCCGCGACCTGCTCGAATTCCTGGTTCGCCTGCAGCGTGTCGCCGCTCTGCTTGAGCGCGCGCGCATGCCAGTAGATCCAGGCCGGATCGTCGCGCAGCGACGGCGGCATCTGCTCGATCGACCAGCGCACCATCGGCCAGTTGCCGGCGAGCAGCGCGGCGCGCGTGCGCCATTCGTAGCCCGGGTTCGACAGCGGCGCATTCGTCGATTTCGCGTACCAGACCGACGCGAGCGGCGAGCGCTTGATCGCGCCCTGGTAGCCGATCGCGCCCCACGCGATCGCCTGCTCCTGCTTGGTCAGCGACGGCGCGATCGTGGTCAGCATCCCGGCGGCGGCGTCCGGATCGTTGCGCGCCATGCGGCTGAGCGCGATCAGTGCGATCTGGTGCGACGTCGCGTCGGGGCCGACGCCGCGCGCGAGGTACAGCGGCGGCGCGCTCGTCGCCTGGTCGAAGCCGACCGGGCGCGGGCCGAGCGCGTCGACGATCTTGCCGCCGAGCGTCGTGTAGTTCTGCTCGTACGCGAGGCGCGCCTGCTGCCACACGTCGTCGCTCGTGAACTGCTGGTTGACCGTGAGCGCGGTGATCAGGTCGACGCACGCGTCGCCGTAGTTCTTCGGCTCGACGAGCAGCGCACGCGCCGCTTCGGCGACGTTCTCGCCGCGCGCCGCGCGCGATTCGAGCGCATAGCACTTGACCTGCGTGTCGTCGTCGAGCACGAAGCGCTTGTATTGCTCGTCGAAGTTGCGCCAGTCGTGGCGCGCGCCGAGCACGAGCAGGTAGTCGTTGCGCAGGCGGTCGGCGATCGCCTGGCCGTCGTAGCGCTGCAGGAACGACTGCACGGGCGCGTCCGGCGCGTCCACGCGCGCGCGGCCCGTCGAATCGAACAACTGCGGCTTGATCTGGAAATACTCGACGTAGGACGGTACCGGATAGTTCGGGATCATCGACGCGAGCTGCGCGGCTTTCGCGGCGTCGTTGCGACGCGCGGCTTCACGAAGCTGCACGAAGGTCTGGTCGTCCCCGGCGACCGTATCGTCGTTCGGTGCGGCGCACGCAGCCGTCCCCGCGACGAGCGCGGCGGCCGAAAGTGTGAGCGCGACCGCGCGATATACTCGGAAAAGGCTGTTCGACATCGTTTTGAATGGAGCACGAAGTGAGCGAAAGCATAGCACGCAACCCTGTGCCGAACCCGAAGGTTGCGCTACGCAAAACGCTGTCCGGCGCGCGTCGCGACGCCGCGTCGCAACCCGCCGCGAACGCCGCGCTCGATGCGCGGCTGCGCACGCTGCTCGACCGGCTCGCGCCGCGCACGGTCGGGTTCTACTGGCCGCTGCCGGGTGAATTCGATGCGCGCGAGGCGGTGCTCGCGTGGTGCGCGGCCGGCGCCGGCAGGCAGGCTGCATTGCCCGTGATCGACGAACGGCACACGCCGCTCGAGTTCCATGCATGGGACACGCACACGCCGATGCGCGAAGGTCATCACCGGATTCCGGAACCGGCGTCGGGAATCGTCGTCGTGCCCGACCTGTTGCTGATTCCCTGTGTGGGATTCGATCTGCAGCGCTACCGGCTCGGCTACGGCGGCGGCTACTACGACCGCACGCTTGCCGCCTGGCCGGGCAGCGAGCTGCCCGTGACGGTCGGCATCGCGTACGAAGCGTGCCGCGTCGATGCGCTGCCGGCCGAAGCGCACGATCTCGCGCTGCACTGGATCGTGACCGACGGCGCGCTGTACCCGGCCGCCGGATGACGCGGCGGGCGCCGCCGCATCCGTGGTCGCACGCCCGTCAGCGCACCGCCGCGCGCCAGCCGCGGCGCAACCGTTTACAGCGACGCCGCCGCGCGCGCGGCCGTGTCGTACAGGCCCGATGCGTTGCGCAGCAACTGCGCCGCGTCGCCGATCTGCTCGTTGGTGAGCCCGCTGTCCTTCAGCGTCTCGATCAGGCAGTGCTCGCGCACCTCGCGGTACTTCAGGCACAGGTCGCGGCCCGCGTCGGTCGCGAAGAAGAACACTTCCTTGCCGTTCTTCTCGCTCTTCACATAGCCGCGGGCGATCAGTTTTTTCAGCGCATAGGTCGCGACGTGCGTATCCTCGATATTGAGCACGAAGCAGATGTCGGCGAGCTTCTTCTTGCGTTCGCGATGGCTGACGTGATGCAGCAGCGACACCTCGACCGCCGTCATGTCCTTCGCGCCGGCCGCCGACATGCAGCGCACCATCCACCGATTGAAAGCATTGCCTGCCATGATGAGGCCGTATTCGAGTTCCGACAGCTCCGCGCTCGAATCGGAAACGAGGTGTTCGGATGACACGATCTTGGTCGCAGGACGCTTCATGGAAAGGCGGAGCAAGCCGGATGACAGGGTGTGCCGAGTGTACGCCAGAAGCCCCGACATACGGGCTAGGCGAAAACGCTTATTGGGAAGTTGTCGATATTTTATTGACAATGTGCGCTAACATTGCCGTCCGAACCGTGCCAGTCCGATGACGCAACCCCGCTTTTATCCGCTCGGCGATGCCGCCCTCGTCTGCGAGGTGCCGCCGCCCGCCACGCTCGATTGCCAGCGCCGCGTCTGGGCCGTTGCCGAGGCCGCGCGCGCGTGGCCCGACGTGATCGACGTCGTGCCCGGCATGAACAACCTGACGATCGTATTCGACGCGCTCGCCACGACGGCCGAGTCGCTCACGCCCGCGCTGCGCGACGCGTGGGAGACGGCCGACGTCGAGCACGCGGACGGCCGCGAGGTCGAGATCCCGGTCGAATACGGCGGCGCCGCCGGCCCCGATCTGCCGGCCGTCGCCGCGCATACCGGCCTGTCGGCCGACGAAGTCGTCGCGCGCCACGCGGCCGGCGCCTACGTCGTGTTCTTCGTCGGCTTCCAGCCGGGCTTCGCGTATCTCGGCGGGCTCGACGCCGCGCTGCACATGCCGCGCCGCGCGGCGCCGCGCCTCGAGGTGCCGGCCGGCTCGGTCGGCATCGGCGGCGCGCAGACGGGCATCTACCCGGCCACGTCGCCCGGCGGCTGGCAACTGATCGGCCGTACATCGCACGTGCTGTTCGACCCGGCGCGGCCGCAGCCGACGCTGCTGCTGCCCGGCGACCGCGTACGCTTCACCATTGCCGGAGTCGACGCACGATGACCCAGAGCACCGTACCGGGCACCATCGAAGTGGTGCGGGCCGGCCCGCTGTCCACCGTGCAGGATCTCGGGCGCCGCGGCGCGCGCCATCTCGGCGTCGCGCAGGGCGGCGCGCTCGACGGCCTCGCGCTCGAAGTCGGCAACCGGCTGGTCGGCAACCGCCCCGATGCGGCGGCCGTCGAGATCACGATCGGCCCGGCCGCGTTCCGCTTCACGCGCGCGACCCGCATCGCGATCACCGGCACCGAGTTCGGTGCGACGCTCGACGGCCAGCGCGTATATTCATGGTGGAGCCTGCCGGTCGAGGCCGGGCAGACGCTCGTGCTGCCCGCCGCGAAGCGCGGGATGCGCGGCTACCTGTGCATCGCCGGCGGCATCGACGTGCTGCCGATGCTCGGCTCGCGCAGCACCGATCTCGCGTCGCGCTTCGGCGGCCTCGGCGGCCGCGCGCTGCGTGACGGCGATCGCCTCCCGGTCGGCGTGCTTCCGGCCGGGATGGGTTGCCTCGCGGCCGACGCGCCCGAATTCGGCGTCAAGGCGCCGGCGTGGTGCGGGTTCGTGCGCGTCGACGAGCCGCCGCGCCGTCACCGCCCCGCGCATGCGCCGTGGGCGATGCCGGTGCGCGTGCTGCCGGGCCCCGACTACGCGTCGTTCGCCGCCGATTCGCAGCAGGCGTTCTGGGATGAGGAATGGCTGGTCACGGCGAACAGCAACCGCATGGGCTACCGGCTGGCCGGTGTCGAACTCGTGCGCGAGCGGCCGGCCGAGCTGCTGTCGCACGCGGTGCTGCCCGGCACGATCCAGGTGCCGCCGAACGGCCAGCCGATCGTGCTGATGCACGACGCGCAGACCACCGGCGGCTACCCGAAGATCGGCACGGTGATCCGTGCGGACCTGTGGAAACTCGCGCAGGCGCGGCTCAACCTGCCGATCCGCTTCGTGCGCACGACCCCCGACGCCGCGCGCGCCGCGCTGGCCGCGGAACGTGCGTATCTGCGGCAGATCGACGTGGCGATCGACATGCGCGAGGAAGCGCGCCGCCGCGCCGAGTCGCGCGCGGCGTGACAATGGCGGTAGCGGTACCGAAGGCAGTCGCAGTAGAGAAAACGGGCCACGCAATCAGTGGACGAGGAACATCATGCAAATCGATCTGAATGCCGATCTCGGCGAAGGATGCGGTTCGGACGAGGCGCTGCTCGACCTCGTGACGTCCGCGAACATCGCATGCGGGTGGCATGCGGGCGGTGCGAACGCGATGCGCGACTGCGTACGCTGGGCCGTGCAGAAAGGCGTGGCGATCGGCGCGCACCCGAGCTTTCACGATCCGGAGAATTTCGGCCGCAAGGAAATGCAGCTGCCGGCCAGCGACATCTACGCGGGCGTGCTGTACCAGCTCGGCGCGCTGTCGGCGATCGCGCAGGCCGAAGGCGGCCGCATCGCGCACGTGAAACCGCACGGCGCGCTGTACAACCAGGCCGCGCGCGACCCGCTGATCGCCGATGCGGTGGTGTCCGCGATCCGCGATTTCGACCCGTCGCTCGCGGTGTTCGGGCTCGCGAATAGCGTGTTCGTCGCGGCCGCGCGGCACGCGGGGCTCGCCGCGGTCGAGGAAGTGTTCGCCGATCGCGGCTACCGCGCGGACGGCTCGCTCGTGCCGCGCAACCAGCCCGGCGCGCTGATCGACGACGAGGACACGATGATCGCGCGCACGCTGGACATGGTGCGCAGCCGGCAGGTGCGGGCGATCGGCGGCGAGTGGGTGATGCTCAATGCGCAGACCGTCTGCCTGCACGGCGACGGGCCGCACGCGCTGGTATTCGCGAAACGGATTCGCGCCGCGCTCGAGGCGGTGGGCGTCGACGTGGTCGCGCCCGGGATGCTGCAGGCGGACGAACGCGCCTGATCCGGCCGATCGCGCCGGCGGACGCACGATCCGTCGCACAAAAGAAAAAAGCGCCCTCGTGGCGCTTTTCCGTTGGCACAATCGCTGCGGCTTCGCCGTCTGTCGATTCGCCCCCCGAAACCGTCTTGCGACGGTGACCGGAAAACCATTCCGGATTAAAAAACGTCCGCCGCCGCCCGATTACTGCCTTTCCCCGGTGGGACGACGGAACGTCGCTTATCCCGCAAGTCGGCCTGCATGCCTTGTTGTTGTCCGACGATGATTGGCCCCGCCGTACATGCAGACACTTCCGCGGCCGGCACGTGCACCACGTGCCGGCAACGCGCTAACCCCGCGCTTTATTTTCTGCTACCCCGTAGAACTTTTTCTATTCTTTTCATTTTTTCAACTTGTGGATCGAAGAATAGATATTGGCAGATCGGGATGTCAATCGTTTGAAACGCTATTTTCTGATGATTCGAGGGTTTTCCTTATCGAATCGCGTGCCCAACCAGGCGTTTGAGCCGCTCGCACAACGTCGATCAAACAGGGGAGGATCGGTTCGGGCGCGGTGACGGCGATCAGTTCGCGTCGACCCTGTAACCTTGTTGACGCAACAATTCGAGCACGCCGCGCGGGCCGCCCAGGTGCAGCGCGCCGATCGCGACGAACAGCGGCCGGTTCGGCGCGGCGATTGCCGTCATCCGTGCAACAAAGCGCCGGTTGCGCTCGTACACGATCTTGTTGTCGATCGCGTCCGACAACGCCTTCGACCGCGCGAGCCGTTCGCTCTTCGCGACCGCCCATGCCGAGATCGCATCGGCGTCGCCAATTCGCCACAGTCGATGCAGCGCCTTGATGTCGTCGGCGTTCTGCGCGGGCGTCTGCACCATGTCCTGCGCGAGCATCTCGCGCTGCTCGGCGAGCGTCAGCCCGGTGAACGCGCGCATCTGTTCGGCGAGCGTCTCGAGCCCGATCACGCGGCCGCCCTTTTTCTTCAGGAACACGTTCTGCAGCTGCGCCTCGGTGCCGTATTCCGTCTGCAGGCCGGCCGACAGCGAATCGTAGGTCTCGACGACGAGCGCCGCGAGCCACGGCCGCATCTTGCGGATCTCGACGAGCGCGGCCGGGTTGCCGCGCAGGCGCGCCGCGAGCCGCTGCCACAGCGGCTCGGGCAGCAGGCGCTGCAGGCACGGGTAGCGGCAGACGCCGTACTTCGACACGTCGTCCTGCGATTCGAGCAGGTCGTCGGGCGACAGCTCGAGCGCCAGGGTGGGCGACGCGGCGAGCGCCGCGAGGATGCGCGGCCGGAACGGCTGCACGCTCGGGTAGTCGGACGGGTCGCCGGTGTGCAGCGTGCCGAGCACGTAGAGCGTGACCTTGCCCTTGGTTGCAACGTAGAACGGCATGCGGGCGGGCTGCACGCGCACGGAGCCGCTTGAAACCGTGCCGTTCGACACGGCGGGCGCGTGGAAGCCCGGCAGGCTCATGCCGGGCGGCGGGACTTGCGACGGATGGATCGGTGAAGTGGCCGGCGCGCGCCCTTCGGCGCGCGCGGATTCGACGGGAACCACGAGGCTGGCCGCCACGCACGCGCCGGCCAGCGCCGCGCCCGTGACGGTACGCACGCTCCAGCGCCGCGCGTAGCGGTACGCGCGCATCACGCGCGCGCTGCTTGCCCCCGCACGGCGCACGCCGGACGCGCGCGCCGCCAACACCTCAGGCATTCTCCTCCCCGACTTCCTCGGCCCGATGGCAGGCCACGCGCCGGCCGTCGACCTCGCGCAGCTGCGGCTCCTCCACCCGGCAGCGCTCGACCGCATACGGGCAGCGCTGATGGAACGCGCAGCCCGACGGCGGATTGAGCGGCGACGGCAGTTCGCCCTGCAGCTTGATCTGCACGCGGCGGTCTTCCTCGAAGATCGCCGGCGTCGCCGACATCAGCGCGCGCGTGTACGGATGGCGCGGCCGTGCGTAGATCGTCGCCTTGTCGCCCAGCTCCGCGACGCTGCCGAAGTACATCACCATCACGTCGTCCGCGACGTGCTCGACCACCGACAGGTTGTGCGAGATGAACACGTAGCTCGTCTTGAACTGCTCCTGCAGATCCATGAACAGGTTCAGGATCTGCGCCTGGATCGACACGTCGAGCGCGGACACCGGCTCGTCGGCCACGACGATGCGCGGATCGAGGATCATCGCGCGCGCGATCGCGACCCGCTGGCGCTGGCCGCCCGAGAACATGTGCGGATAACGCTTCGCGTGCTCGGGCCGCAGGCCGACCGTGCGCATGATCTGCGCGATGCGCTGCGCGCGTTCGGCGGCGGTCAGGTTCGCGTTGATCTCGAGCGGCTCGGAAAGCGTCTGCTCGACGGTCTTGCGCGGATTCAGCGACGCGAACGGGTTCTGGAACACCATCTGCACGCGGCGGCGCAGGTCAGCCACCGTCTCGCGGCTGGCGCCGGCGACGTTCTTGCCGTCGATCGTCAGGCTGCCCGAGGTGGGCGTCTCGATCATCGTCAGCTGGCGGGCAAGCGTCGACTTCCCGCAGCCCGATTCGCCGACGACGGCGAGCGTCTTGCCGCGCTTCAGCGAGAACGACACGCCGTTCAGCGCCTTCACCGTGCCCTGCCCGAACATCCCGCGCTTCACCGAATAGTGCTTCGCGAGGCCGTCGGCCACCAGCACGGCTTCCTCGTCGTGCGACACGCGAGGCGTTTGATTGACTGCATTCATCGTGCACCTCCCGTCAGGTCGAGGTTGGAAACGTTCAGCGGCTTGATGCAGCGTGCGCGCATCGCATCGTTGGCCGGCACCAGCGTGTCGAGCGCCGGCCGCGCCTTGCGGCAGTCGTCGACGACGTACTTGCAGCGCGGCGCGAACAGGCACCCGGACGGGCGATCATCGCGGCCCGGCACCATGCCGGGCAATGCGGCAAGGCGACGCGCCCCCTGATTGTGCTCGGGAATCGCCGCGAGCAGCGCTTCGGTGTACGGATGATGCGGTGCACGGAAGATGTCGGGCACGCGGTTGGTCTCGATCACCTCGCCCGCGTACATCACCGCCACGCGCTGCGCGACTTCCGACACCACGGCCAGGTCGTGCGAGATCAGCACGAGCGCCATCCCGCGCTCCTTCTGCAGCTTCACGAGCAGGTCCATGATCTGCGCCTGAATCGTCACGTCGAGCGCGGTGGTCGGCTCGTCGGCGATCAGCAGCTTCGGGTTGCACGCCACCGCCATCGCGATCATCACGCGCTGGTTCATCCCGCCCGACATCTGGTGCGGGAACGACGCGATGCGGTTCTTCGCATCGGGAATGCCGACCTGGTCGAGCAGTTCGAGCGCACGCCGGTGCAGCGCGTCGCCGCGCAAGCCCTCGTGCAGCTTCAGCACTTCCTTGATCTGGTAGCCGACCGTATAGCTCGGGTTCAGGCTCGTCAGCGCGTCCTGGAACACCATCGCGATGTCCTTGCCGACGATCTTGCGGCGCGCCTTCGGCGACGCCTTCAGCAGGTCGACGCCGTTGAACGTGACTTCGTCCGCCGTCACCTTGCCCGGCGCGTCGATCAGGCCCATCAGCGCCATCATCGTCACGCTCTTGCCCGAGCCCGATTCGCCGACGACGCCCACCACCTCGCCCGGCGCGATCGACAGGTTGATCCGGTCGACCGCGGGCAGGCCGTTGAAGTTCACCGCGAGATTGCGGATGGTCAGAAGATCTTGGCTCATGTTCACGCCATCCGTTTCAGTTTGGGATCGAGCGCGTCGCGCAGCCCGTCGCCGAGCAGGTTGATCGCGAGCACCGAAATCAGGATCGACAGGCCCGGCATCGTCACGATCCACCACGCATTGTCGATGTAGTCGCGCGCGGAGGCCAGCATCGCGCCCCACTCGGCGGTCGGCGGTTGCACGCCGAGGCCGAGGAAGCCGAGCGCGGCCGCGTCGAGGATGGCCGACGAGAAGCCGAGCGTCGCCTGCACGATCAGCGGCGCCGTACAGTTCGGCAGCACCTGCGAGAACATCAGGCGCAGCGTGCCGGCACCGGCCACGCGCGACGCCGTCACGTACTCCTTCTGCAGCTCGCCGAGCGCCGATGCGCGCGTGAGGCGCACATAGGCCGGCAGCGCGACGATCGCGATCGCGAACATCGTGTTGGTGAGGCCCGGGCCGATGATCGCGACGACCGCGACCGCGAGCAGCAGCGAAGGCAGCGCGAGCAGCACGTCCATGATGCGCATCACGGGCGTGTCGGCCCACTTCTGGAAGAACGCGGCGACGAGCCCGAGCACAATGCCGGGGATCAGCGCGAGCACGACCGACACGAAGCCGATCCAGAACGACATCCGCGCGCCGTACATCAGGCGCGAAAGAATGTCGCGGCCCGCTTCGTCGGTGCCGAGGATGAATTTCCAGTTGCCGCCTTCGAGCCACGCGGGCGGGATCTTCACGAAGTCGCGGTATTGCTCGACCGGGCTGTGCGGCGCGAGCAGCGGCGCGAGCAGCGCGACCAGGATCAGCACGATCACGACGATGCCGGCGCCGACGGCGCCCCGGTTGCGCGAGAAGTTGGCCCAGAACTCGCGCAGCGCGAGCGCACGGCCGCCGGCCGGCGCGGATTCGGTCGGCAGGGTATTTTGCAGATTGCTCATGGGATTACCTCGTGTGGCGGATGCGCGGATTCAGCACGCCGTACAGCAGGTCGACGACCAGGTTCACGACGATCACGAGCGTCGCGATCAGCAGGATGCCGCCCTGGACGACCGGATAGTCGCGGCGGCCGATCGCATCGATCAGCCACTTGCCGACACCGGGCCACGAAAAGAGCGTCTCGGTCAGCACGGCGCCCGCGAGCAGCGTGCCGATCTGCAGGCCGATCACGGTGACGACCGGGATCAGCGCATTGCGCAGCGCATGCACGACGACCACGCGCGCGGGCGACAGCCCCTTCGCGCGGGCGGTGCGGATGTAGTCCTCGCGCAGCACTTCGAGCATCGACGAGCGCGTCATCCGCGCGATCACCGCGAGCGGGATCGTGCCGAGCACGATGGCGGGCAGGATCAGGTGGCTGACCGCCGACTTGAACGCGCCTTCATCCGGCGCGAGCAGCGCGTCGATCAGCATGAAGCCCGTCGGGTGCGGGAAATCGTATTCGACGGCGATGCGCCCCGACACGGGCGTCCAGCCGAGATATGACGAAAACACCATGATGAGGATCAGCCCCCACCAGAAGATCGGCATCGAATAGCCGGTGAGCGCGGTGCCCATCACGCCATGGTCGACGACCGAGCCGCGCCGCAATGCGGCGATCACGCCGGCCGGCAGCCCGACCGCGAGCGCGAACACGAGCGCGCACAGCGACAGCTCGACGGTCGCCGGGAAGCGCGCGAAGAACTCGCCCGCGACGCTCGTGTTGGTGATGATCGACGTGCCGAGGTCGCCATGCAGCGCCCGGCCGATGTAGTGGATGTACTGCATGGGCAGCGGCTGGTCGAGCCCGAGGCGTTTCATCGCCTCCGCATGCATCGCGGGATCGACGCCGCGCTCGCCCATCATCACTTCGATGGGGTCGCCCGGTATCAGGTGAATCAGCGCAAACGCCAGGATGGTGATGCCGATGAAAGTCGGGATCACCATGCCCACGCGGCGCAACACGAATGTGAACATGATGCGTCTCGTATTTTCTTGTGGGAAATGTGCGACCGGCGACGGGAAGCTTTTGGCCTCCCGCCGCCGGATGAATTAGCCGGTCTCGGTCTTCGTAGACAGCTTACGCCGGATGCGTTACTTCACGCTCACACCGTCGAAGCGGGCATAGCCGAGCGGCTCGATACGCATGTCGACCACGGTCTTGCGCACCGGCTGGTAGACCGTCGAGTTCGCGATCGGCGAGAACGGCAGCTGTTGCGCGAAGATCTGCTGAGCCTGCATGTAGAGCTTGGTCCGCGCGTCCTGGCCCGTCGTCGTGCGGCCCTTCTGGACCAGCTCGTCGAACGGCTTGTAGCACCAGTGCGAGAAGTTGTTGCCCTTGATCGCTTCGCAGCCGAGCAGCGTGCCGAGCCAGTTGTCCGGATCGCCGTTGTCGCCCGTCCAGCCGATCAGCATCGTGTCCTGCTCACCCGAGTGCGCGCGCTTGATGTACTCGCCCCACTCGTACGTGACGATCTTCGCCTTCACGCCGATCTTCGCCCAGTCGGCCTGGATCATCTCGGCCATCAGGCGGGCGTTCGGGTTGTACGCGCGCTGCACCGGCATCGCCCACAGCGTGATCTCGAAACCGTTCGGGAAGCCGGCCTTCGCGAGCAGCGCCTTCGCCTTCGCGGTGTCGTTCGGCGCCATCTTCAGGTTCTTGTCGTACGACCATTGGGTCGGCGGCATCGGCGCGTTGGCGGCCTGGCCTGCACCCTGGTAGACGGACTCGAGGATCGCCTTCTTGTTGATCGCCATGTCGAGTGCCTGACGCACCTCGAGCTTGTCGACCGGCTTGTGCTCGACGTTGTACGCGAGATAGCCGAGGTTGAAGCCGGCCTGCGACGGCATGTCGACGCCCGAATCGGCCTTCAGCGTCGCGATGTCGGCCGGACGCGGATAGCTCATCACCTGGCATTCGTTGCGCTTGATCTTCTGCACGCGCACGCCCGGATCAGGCGTGATCGAGAAGATCAGCTTCGAGATCTTCACTTCGCCCTTCTTCCAGTAATCAGGATTGCCGTCGAATCGGATCGTCGCGTCCTTCGTGTAGCTGCGGAAGATGAACGGGCCCGTGCCGACCGGCTTCTGGTTGATGTCGGCGGCCTTGCCTGCCTTCATCAGCTGGTCGCCGTATTCGGCCGACAGGATCGACGCGAATTCCATCGCCATGTTCTGGATGAACGGCGCATTCGGCTCGGCGAGCGTGAACTTCACGGTGTACGGATCGACCTTCTCGACCTTCGTGATCAGCTTGTCGAGGCCCATGTCGGTGAAGTACGGGAACGACACCGGGTACGCCTTGCGGAACGCCTGGTTCGGGTCGAGCATGCGCTGGAACGTGAACAGCACGTCGTCCGCGTTGAATTCACGCGTCGGCTTGAAGAAGTCCGTCGTGTGGAACTTCACGCCGTGGCGCAGATGGAACGTGTACACCTTGCCGTCCGGCGACACGTCCCACTTCTCGGCGAGGCCCGGCTCGACCTTCGTGCCGCCGCGCTCGAATTCGACGAGGCGGTTGTAGACGGTGAACGTGGCGGCGGTGAAATCGACGCCGGTCGTAAATTGCGCGGAATCGAAACCCGCCGGGCTGCCTTCTGAGCAGTAGACGAGCGTTTTGTTCGGAATCTGTGCGAATGCAGAGCCCGCGACGCCGAGCGATGCCGCTGCCACGCCTGCAATGGCGGTAACACGCAGGGTGTGCAACAGACGGTTGTATTCCATGTTTCCTCCAGGTCTCCAGATCGGAACCGGCCCGCCAGGGGCCGGCGTACGCGGATATTACTTGAGCTAACGATGTGGCAACAAGCTGGAGAAAAAACTCTTCTAGATGTCCCGCCGGGTTTTTGCCGATGTTTAGTGGGAGTAAAAAATGCGACAACGCGCGCGAGCGCCCATTTCGTTCATTTCGCGCAAGTTTCGTTCGACGACTAAACAATTCGGGCGCGAACACGAAGGCCCGGCGCACCGCTTTCCCGTGTTCCGCAGCACATCATTGCGTTTTGCGAAACGATCCGGTGATCGTCGTCAAATCGTCATGTTGTCGCGTCGCCGCGTCGTCACGCCGGCGCGTCGAGGTCGGCGCTGCGCGCGGGCACGAACGCGACCGCGACGATCGACAGCGCGATCCCGGCCATCACGTAGTAGGTCGGCGCGAGCGGCGTGCCCGTGACCTTGATCAGCCACGTGACGATGAACTGCCCGAAGCCGCCGAACAGCATCACCGCGACGTTGTACGCGATCGACAGCCCGGTCGAGCGCACGTTGGCCGGGAACAGCTCGGCGATCATCGCGCCGAACGGTCCGTAGTAGCCCGCGAGCGTGACCGACAGCACGGCCTGCACCGCGATCAGCCGCGCGATGCTCGGCGCCGCGTCGAGCCACGCGAACAGCGGATACATCAGCACGAGCGTGAGCACGAGCGACCACAGCGACAGCCCCTTGCGGCCGATGCGATCCGACCACGCACCGGCGATCGGCGACAGCACCATCAGCAGCAGGTTGCCGACGATCACCGCATAGAACGATTCCGCGTACGGCAGCTTCAGCTGCTTCACCGCGAAGGTCGGCAGATAGCTGATCAGCACGTAGATCGTCACCGTCAGCGCGATCACCGAGCCGAGCCCGCACAGCACCTCGCGCGGGTAGCGCGTGAACACTTCGCCGAGCGTCACGCGGCGCGCGCTTTGCTGCGCATGCAGGAACGCCTCGGAATCGGCGAGATGGCGGCGGATGTAGAAGCCGATCGGGCCGATCACGAGCCCGAGGATGAACGGCACGCGCCAGCCCCAGCTGCGCAGCGCCTCGTGCGACAGCCCGCGCGTGACGGCCGCGCCGACGAGCGCGCCGATCAGCAGCGCGGCCGCCTGGCTCGCCATCTGCCAGCTGCCGTAGAAGCCGCGTTTCGAGAATGGCGCGGCTTCGATCAGCAGCGCCGTCGCGCTGCCGAATTCGCCGCCCGCGGAGAAGCCCTGCAGCAGACGGCCGAGCACGATCAGGAGCGGGCCGCCGATGCCGATCGCCGCATACGGCGGCGCGACCGCGAGCAGGAAGATGCCGGCCGTCATCAGGAGGATCACGAGCGACAGCGCGGCCTTGCGGCCAGCGCGATCCGCGTACAGCCCGAACACGATGCCGCCGATCGGACGCATGAAGAACGCGACGCCGAACGTCGCGGTGGTCAGCAGCAGCGACGAGTATTCGCTGGAGGTCGGGAAGAACAGCTCGGCGATCACGACCGTCATGAAGCCGAACACCGTGAAGTCGTACCACTCGAGCGCATTGCCGATCACGGCGGCCGCGACCGCACGCCGGTTCAGTGCACGCTCGGGCCGGCTCGTTTTCGTTGAATTCGCAATCGTCGCCATGCGTGCCTCGTCCTCGTCAGTTCGCCGTGTCGGGCTGCGCGGCGCGCGGGGTGCCCGCGGCGCGCCGGTGTGCAGCGAGTGTAGAAAGCGACGGAACCGTTTTCAAGCAATAAAAAACGCCCGCCATCTTTCGACGGCGGGCGTTGTGCGGTTTTCGCCACAATGCGGCATCGCACGATGCCGCACGGGCCTCAACCCATCTTCGAGAAGGCGCTGCACCAGCCCTTCGCCGACACCTGCTTGCCGGGGAAGGCGCCGCACGGGCCCGAGGCCGAGCCCTTCTTGCCCTGGTACAGCATGCAGGCCGCGCAATCCTGGCCCGCTGCGTATTTCGGGTACTTCGTCTTGTCGACCTTCGTCGCATCGGCCTTGTAGCCGAGTGCCGTCGCGGTCGGGTCGCTTTCCGCGAGCATCGGCGCATCGGCCAGCGCTTCACGCGACAGCGCCAGCGCGGACACGGCACCAATGCTCGTAATCAGGAAACTCCGACGGGATGTTTTCATGGGGGACTCGCTCCAACGTTATCGGTTTGAAAGCTGTTCTGGCGACAGCCGTTCGACAGAATAACGCTCATGCGAATAAATGTGCGTGCCGAAATTCCAGAGATAAGGGATTTCACACAGGCGCCACACGGCCGATACGCATTCGCCACCTACCCGTCACACCGTCACACACGCGCCGCGTCAGCGGTAAGCCGTCATGTCGCCCACCCGCTGCGCGAGCGCGAGCGACGCGGTGAGCCCCGGCGACTCGATGCCGAACAGGTTCACGAGCCCGCGCACGCCATGCTGCGCGGCGCCCTGCACGATGAAGTCCGCCGGCGGCTCGCCGGGGCCCGCGAGCTTCGGCCGGATGCCCGCGTACGCCGGCTGCAGCGCGTCGTCGGGCAAGCCCGGCCAGAACGCGCGGATCGACGCGTAGAACGCGGTCGCGCGCGCCGGATCGACTTCGTAGCGCAACGCATCGATCCATTCGACGTCCGGGCCGAAGCGCGCCTGCCCGCCGAGGTCGAGCGTCAGGTGCACGCCGAGCCCCGCGCGGTCGGGCATCGGATAGATCAGGTGGGAAAACGGTGCGCGCCCCGACAGGCTGAAATAGTTGCCGCGCGCGAGATAGAGCGGCGGCACCCAGCGCGGGTCGAGGCCGCGCGTGCGGCGCGCCAGCGCCTGGGCGCCGAGGCCCGCGCTGTTGATCACGCAGGCGGCCTCGATCTCGGTCGGCGCATCGCCGCCCGTGCGCACGACGAAGCGGCCGCCGCGCAGCACGTCGATCGATTCGACCGGGGATTTCAGCGCGCACACGGCGCCGTCGCGCTCCGCGTCGCCGAGCAGCGCGAGCATCAGCTGGTGGCTGTCGACGATGCCGGTGGAGGGCGAGAACAGCGCCTCGACGCATTCGAGCGCGGGCTCGAGCGTCTGCGCCTCGGCGCGCGTGAGCGGCATCAGGTCGAGCACGCCGTTTTCGGTCGCGCGTGCGGCGATCGCCCTCAACTGCTTCACCTGCGCGGCGCTCGTGGCGACGAGCAGCTTGCCGGCGCGCCGGTGCGGCACGTGATGGGTCTCGCAGAATTCGTACAGCAGGTCGCGCCCGTGCACGCACGACGTCGCCTTCAGCGACCCGCGCGGATAGTAGAGCCCCGCGTGGATCACTTCGCTGTTGCGCGAACTCGTAGCCGTGCCGATCGCATCGGCGGCCTCGAGCACGAGCGTTTCACGCCCGCGCGCGGCCAGTTCGCGCGCAATCGCCAGACCGACGACGCCCGCGCCGATCACGACAGGCGGGGAATGGCGCTCGTGGAGGCGCGAAGCTGCCGCGCGTGTCACGGCGCGGCGTTGACGGGCAAGGATCCGGCCCCGCGCCTCGCGGGCCAGGGGCAGCTTTACCTGGAGACGCAACTG
>NZ_JAAGPC010000165.1:0-19981 GCF_017104595.1 Burkholderia sp. Tr-20390
CGCCGCCCCCCGCACCGGCACCTGCTGCGCCGGCCATCACCGCGCGCGTCGACGCTGCGCCTGCCGTGCCGGTTGTCAGCGACAAACCGCAGCCGGTGACGAAGCCGAGCCCGCCGCCGCCGAAGGTCAACGTCGTGACCGTCGACGCGCAGGATTCGACCCCGCCTTCGCCGCCGCCGGCCGCCAAACCCGTGCAGCAGGCCGCACCCGCACCCGCGCAGGTCACGCAACGTGCGCCGCGCAAGCGCGACGGCCTCGAACGCCACGTGGCCGCAGCCCCCTCCGCAACGAAATCCGAAACGCCGGAGACGGCCGCGCTCGTCAGGGAATCGGCGAAACTCGACCCGTCGTTGCCGCCGCCGTCGATGTCGTCGATGCCGTCGATGTCATCGGGCAGCGGTTCAACCCGGCAGGGCAGTTCGTCGTCGGGTGCGAATCCGGTTGCCGCCGCGATGACCGAGCAACTGGTCAGGCAGTCGAGCAGCTTCAAGTCGACGGCGCCTGCGCCAGCGGACGGCGGCCCGACCGCGACCAAGTAACCGTCATCGCATCCGGAATAAAAAGGACCCCGCATGCCGACCAAAGCATGCGGGGCCAAGAGAGACAAACTGTTGTGCCGACGGGCTGACGCGCGTTACGCGGCGACTGCTTCCTCGGCCTGCGGCTGCGCTGCGGCAACCGGTGCAACGTCCTGACGGATCAGGTGGTCGAACGCGCCGAGCGATGCCTTCGCGCCTTCACCGACCGCGATCACGATCTGCTTGAACGGCACCGTCGTCACGTCGCCGGCCGCGAACACGCCCGGTACCGACGTCGCGCCGCACGCATCGACGACGATCTCGCCGTGCTTCGACAGTTCGACCGTGCCTTTCAGCCATTCGGTGTTCGGCACGAGGCCGATCTGCACGAACACGCCTTCCAGATCGATGCGCTGCGTGTCGCCCGAGCGCAGATCCTTGTAGACGAGCCCGTTCAGCTTGCTGCCGTCGCCGGTCAGCTCGGTCGTTTGTGCCTGCGTGACGATCGTCACGTTCGGCAGGCTGCGCAGCTTGCGCTGCAGCACTTCGTCCGCGCGCAGTTGCGCGCCGTATTCGATCAGCGTGACTTCCTTCACGATGCCGGCGAGGTCGATCGCGGCCTCGACGCCCGAGTTGCCGCCGCCGACCACCGCGACGCGCTTGCCCTTGAACAGCGGGCCGTCGCAGTGCGGGCAGTACGCGACACCGCGGTTGCGGTATTCGCGCTCGCCCGGCACGTTGATTTCACGCCAGCGCGCGCCGGTCGCGAGGATGATCGTCTTCGCCTTCAGCACCGCGCCGTTCGCGAGGCGGATCTGGTGCACGTCGCCCGGAATCAGCGCGTCGGCGCGCTGCACGTCCATGATGTCGACGTCGTACTGCTTCACGTGCTGTTCGAGCGCGGTCGCGAACTTCGGCCCTTCGGTTTCCTGCACCGACACGAAGTTCTCGATCGCCATCGTGTCGAGCACCTGGCCGCCGAAACGCTCGGCGACGACGCCCGTCGCAATGCCCTTGCGCGCCGAGTAGATCGCGGCCGCCGCGCCTGCCGGGCCGCCGCCGACGATCAGCGTATCGAACACCGGCTTGGTCTCGAGCGACTTCGCGGCCCGTGCGCTGGCGCCCGTATCGAGCTTCGCGAGGATTTCCTTCACGCTGCTGCGGCCCTGGCCGAACGAGGCGCCGTTCAGGAACATCGTCGGCACGGCCATGATCTGGCGCGACTCGACTTCGCCCTGGAACAGCGCGCCGTCGATCGCGACGTGACGGATGCGCGGGTTGATCAGCGACATCACGTTCAGCGCCTGCACGACTTCCGGGCAGTTCTGGCACGACAGCGAGAAATACGTCTCGAACGCGTAGTCGCCGTCGAGCGCGCGGATCTGTTCGATCACGTCGTCGTCGAGCTTGATCGGATGGCCGCCCGTCTGCAGCAGCGCGAGCACGAGCGACGTGAATTCATGGCCCATCGGGATGCCGGCGAAGCGGATGCCGGCCGGCTTGCCGGGCTCGCCGATCGAGAACGACGGCTTGCGCTCGGCGTCGTCGCGGCGTTCGGTCACGGTCACGCGATCCGTCAGCGACGCAATCTCGTTCAGCAGCGCCAGCAGTTCCTGCGATTTCGCGCTGTCGTCGAGCGAGGCGACGAGTTCGATCGGGCGCGTGATCTTTTCGAGGTACGCTTTGAGTTGATTCTTGAGATTGGCGTCGAGCATGGCGTTTCGTATTCCGTATTAATGATTCTGGTCGGGCACGTCGTGCCGGAGGAGGGCGCGGGCCGCATGCCGCGGCGGCCCGTCATCGGGAGGCTCGCGCGCCTCGTGCGAGGCGCGCGGCGCGATCGTCAGATCTTGCCGATCAGGTCGAGCGACGGGGTCAGCGTTTCCGCACCCGGCGTCCACTTGGCCGGGCACACTTCACCCGGGTGCGCCGCGATGTATTGCGCCGCCTGCACCTTGCGCAGCAGTTCGCCTGCGTCGCGGCCGATGCCGTTGTCGTGGATTTCGCACAGCTTGATCTCGCCTTCCGGGTTGATCACGAACGTGCCGCGCAGGGCCATCCCTTCTTCCTCGATCAGCACGTCGAAGTTGCGCGACAGCGTGAGCGTCGGGTCGCCGATCATCGGGTACTTGATCTTGCCGATCGTGTCCGACGTGTCGTGCCATGCCTTGTGCGTGAAGTGCGTGTCGGTCGACACGCCGTAGATTTCGACACCCAGCTTCTGGAATTCCGCGTAACGGTCGGCGAGGTCGCCCAGCTCGGTCGGGCAGACGAACGTGAAGTCGGCCGGGTAGAACACGACGACGGACCACTTGCCCTTGAAGTTCTCTTCCGAGACGGGCACGAAATCGCCGTTGTGGTATGCGGTTGCCTTGAACGGCTTGATTTGGGTGTTGATGATCGGCATCTGGACAATTCCTTTTCGTCAGTGGTGAGTGGAGTGTTGCCAGTATCCGGGTTCACCCTGAGCTTGTGAAATTGCTTGTTTCAATCCGGGGCATCAGGAATTTCTATCTGCTTCCGGCCCTTGATTGGGTGGGGTGTGCGGGGCGGTGCTTTTTAAGCGTTGGACGGGGGAGATCCCCCGTCCGATTTGGGCGACATTGAGGGGCGGTGTGATGTGCCGGCGATTATCCGGTGCCTTCCGGACGGTGGAGGAATCGTCGAGTGCGGTCGGATGGGGGCGCGGCGGGGAGAGGGCGCGCAACCGCGCCCCTCGATTCAGATTTGGTATGGCACGCGAACGCCGGGTTCGGTGGCTGGGAAGTCTTTTGTGTTGCGCGAAACGAGCAACAGCCCGTTCACTTGTGCCGATGCCCAGACGATCGCGTCGGGCAGGCGTATGCGGCGTTCCTGGCGAATGGTCACGGCACGATTGGCAACTGCTTCGTCGAGCGCGATGACATCGAACGACGACAGCCAAGCGCGCATCGCGGCTTCATTATGTGAGGACGTGCCGACGAGAACCTCCATCCACGAGATCGCGCTGATCGCTCGATAGTCATAGCGGCCGAGTTCCGTGCGGGCGGATTCCACGCCGCCCAGATAATCGATCAGGATATTGGTGTCGAAGAGAGCTTTTACCATTCTGAGCGCAGTTCTTCCTGATAAGCGAGCCCATCGACGGTGCGATCTTTCCAGAGACCGAAGACGTCGTCCGCGAGCGGACGCTTGTGCAGGGCGATGTAGGCATCGATCGCGTCGCGGATGATGGCGGCGCGGGGACGACGCTCAGTCTCGACGATGGCGGCCAACTCGTCGAGTTGGCTGTTCGACAGATCAACCAGAATCCGGCTCATGGCATCCTCCGATATACGATATGTATATCATATATGTACCGTTGAGGTCGCGCAAGGCTCGGGTGGGGTGAGGCGGTAAGGCGCTCCGCTCAAATCCCCGCCATCTTCCTCAGCCACTCCGCCAGCCGCCTGGCCCCGTCCGGCATGTCCGCGTCCTCGCGCGTGCACAGGTAGTAATCGCGGCCGTCGTCGAGCACGTGATCGAACAGCTTCACGAGCTCGCCATTCGCCAGCTCGCGCTCGACCAGCGGTGCGCGCAGCAAGGCCGCGCCGAGATCCGCGCGCGCGGCGCTCAGCGTGAGCTGGCCGTCCTCGAACATCGGCCCGACCGCATGCGACACGTGCTTGACGCCCGCGCCCTGCAGCCAGTTGACCCACGTGCTGCGATCCTCGTCGTGCACGAGCGGGGCGCGCGCGAGATCGGCCGGCGTGCGGAACGGCCCGTGGCGCTTCAGGAACGACGGGCTGCACATCGGCACCATCGCGCCCGGCAGCAGCCGTTCGCAGCGGTAGCCGGGCCAGTCGCCGGTGCCGAAGCGGATCGACAGGTCCGATGCATCGCTGCGGTAGTTGCGGTGATGCGCGTACAGCACCGTCACGTCGACGTCCGTGTTGTCGGCCAGGAACGCATGCAGCCGCGGAATGAACCAGCCGATGCCGAGCAGCGGAATCAGGCTGACCGTGATCTGCCGCAGCGACGAGCGGTCGCGCACGAAGCGCGTCGCGCTGCGCAGCACCGAGAACGCGGCGCTGATCGAGCGGTAGTAGTCGCGGCCTTCGTCGGTGAGCGCGAGCAGCCGACCCTCGCGCACGGTCAGCGGCGTCTGGATGAATGCTTCGAGCAGCTGCAGCTGATGGCTGACCGCCGACGGCGTGATGTCGAGTTCGCCCGCCGCCGCAGTGACCGACCCGAGGCGCGCGAATGCTTCGAACGCACGCACCGCGCGCAGCGGCGGATCGTGCGGCAATTGTTCTATATTTTTCATGTGTCGAATTTTATCGAAAAGTCAGGGTAAGCGACAACATGAAAATACCCTGTATTTACAGTGATGTAGGTTAATGTGTCGGGAACGGCATAAGCATCCAACAATTGGATATTTGGGGTTTGGGTGCTGAATATTTAATATTTTTCATGTTTTGATTCGATCCGCTGATCCCCCACATGAAAATCGCCTTTCTTCACGCCAGCCTCGCATTCTCGGCGGCCGCCCTGGTCGCCTCCGTTCCCGCGTTCGCACAATCCGCGCCGCAGACCGTCCTGATCGGTCTCGCCGCGCCGCTCACCGGCCCGTCCGCGCGGATCGGCAAGGATCTGCAGAACGGCGCGCAACTCGCGATCGACGACGCGAACGCGAAGCATCCGACCATCGGCGGCAAGCCGGTCGTCTACAAGCTCGTCGCGGCCGATGATCAATCCGATCCGCGCACGGCCGTCGCGGTTGCGCAGCAGCTCGTCGACCAGCACGTGATCGGCGTCGTCGGCCACTGGAACACGGGCTGCAGCGTGCCGGCGTCGCGCGTCTACCGCGATGCGGGCATCCCGCAGATCGCGCCGGCGTCCACCGGCCATCAATACACGCAGCAGGGTTACACGACGGCCTTCCGCATCATGGGTCACGACGACGCGGGCGGCAATTTCACCGGCGCGTATGCGGTGAAGACGCTGAAGGCGAAGCGCATCGCGGTGATCGACGATCGCACGTCGTTCGGCGCGGGCCTGGCCGACCAGTTCATCAAGGGCGTGCAGGCGAACGGCGGCACGATCGTCGATCGCCAGTACGTGAACGACAAGACGACCGACTTCAGCGGCGTGCTGACCGCGATCAAGGGCAAGCGCGCGGATCTCGTGTTCTTCGGCGGCCTCGATGCGCAGGCCGCGCCGATCTCGCGCCGGATGCGCCAGCTCGGCGTGAACGCGCCGCTGCTCGGCGCGGGCGGCTTCGTGAGCCAGACCTTCCTGTCGCTGGCCGGCAAGGACGGCGACGGCGTGACCGCGCTTGAACCGGGCCTGCCGCTCGACCGGATGCCGGGCGGCAAGGCGTTCGATACGCAATACCAGACGCGCTTTCGCGCGCCGATCGAGCTGCATGCGCCGTTCGCGTACGACGCGGCCGCCACGCTGATCGCGGCCGCGCAGAAGGCCGGCACGACGCAGCCGGCGAAACTGGTCGCGGCGGTGCGTGCGATCGACCGGCCCGGTGTGACGGGGCGGATCGCGTTCGACAACGAAGGCAACCTGAAGGACCCGGCCTTCACGATCTACCAGGTGCGCGGCGGCAAGTGGACCGTCGTCGACGTGCTTGGCGGCTCGCGCACCGCGACCAAGTAAGCGACCCATCGCGACACAGCACGACACAGCCGACACAGCGATAAGACAACCAAGACGATCCCCATGACCGAAGCCACCCAGACATCCGCCGCCGCACCCGAGGACACGCGCCTCGGGATCCTCGCGCGGCGCCGCATCGAAGCGGAAATCATCAAGCCGATCTACGAGATCATGAAGCGCGAGTTCGGCGCCGAGCGCGCGCAGGCCGTGATCGCGGAAGCCGTGCGCGGCGCGGCAGTGGACGCCGGCCGCACGTTCGCCGCGCAGGAACCGGATGGCACGAGCGTGAAGTCGTTCATCGCGCTGCAGGTGCTGTGGGAGAAGGACGATGCGCTCGACGTCGAGGTGCGGCGTGCGGACGACGCGCATTACGACTACGACGTGCATCGCTGCAGCTACGCGGAGATGTATCACGCGATGGGGCTCGGCGAGATCGGGCACCTGCTGAGCTGCGCGCGCGACAGCTATTTCATCCAGGGCTATGCGCCGGACATCGCGCTCACGCGGACGAGCACGATCATGCAGGGCGGCAAGCGCTGCGATTTCCGTTACGCGCGGCAAGCGGCGCCGGAGAACGGCGATGCGTGACGACAACACGATTGCCGAAAGCGTGAGCGCGCCGCGCGTCGACGGCGACCGCCTGTGGGCGTCGCTCGACCGGATGGCGCAGATCGGCGCGACGCCGAAGGGCGGCGTCTGCCGCCTCGCACTGACCGATCTCGATCGCGAGTCGCGCGACCTGTTCGTGCAATGGGCGCAAGACGCCGGCTGCACGGTGCGCGTGGACCGGATGGGCAACGTGTTCGCGCGCCGCGCGGGGCGCAACCCCGACGCCGCGCCCGTCATGACCGGCTCGCACGCCGATTCGCAGCCGACGGGCGGCCGCTACGACGGCATCTACGGCGTGCTCGGCGGGCTCGAGGTCGTGCGCGCGCTGAACGACGCGGGCATCGAGACCGAACGCCCGATCGACGTCGTGATCTGGACCAACGAGGAAGGCTCGCGCTTCGCGCCGGCGATGGTGTCGGCCGGCGTGTTCTCGGGCGTCTATACACTCGAATACGGGCTGTCGCGCACCGATGGCGCAGGCAGGACGATCGGCGAGGAACTGGCGCGGATCGGCTACGCGGGCGCCGAGCCCGTCGGCGGCTATCCGGTGCATGCGGCGTACGAGCTGCATATCGAACAGGGCGCGATTCTCGAACGGGCCGGCAAGACGATCGGCGTCGTGACGGCCGGGCAGGGGCAGCGCTGGTACGAGGTGACGCTCACCGGTGTCGACGCACATGCGGGCACGACGCCGATGGAATTCCGCCGCGACGCGCTGGTCGGCGCCGCGCGGATGATCTCGTTCGTCGAAGTGCTCGGCCGCCGTTACGCGCCGTACGCGCGGGCGACCGTCGGGATGATCGAGGCGCGGCCGAACTCGCGTAATACCGTGCCGGGCGGCTGCTTCTTCACGGTCGAATTCCGTCATCCCGATGACGCGGTGCTCGACGAGCTCGACGCGGCGCTGCGCGCGGAACTTGCACGGGTGGCCGACGAAATGGGTCTCGGTGCGCAGATCGAGCAGATCTTCACGTATGCGCCGATCCCGTTCGCGCCGCGCTGCATCGACGCGGTGCGTGAGGCGGCGCAGGCGCTCGGGCTGTCGCACATGGATATCGTGTCGGGCGCCGGTCATGACGCGTGCTATGTCGCGCGCGTCGCGCCGACGGGGATGATCTTCGTGCCGTGCGTCGACGGGCTGAGCCACAACGAAGCCGAAGCGATTACGCCCGAGTGGGCGGCAGCGGGCGCCGACGTGCTGTTGCGTGCGGTGCTGCGGAGCGCGCAGGAAGCCTGAATCCGAGTGTGACGGCGACGGTCCGGCGGGAGGGTGCCCTCCAGGCCGGGCCGCGTCGCTTTCCGCCTGACCACGCGAACGTGCGGTTCGCGTCAGCCCGCCGGCGATTGCCGATCGATATACCGCCGCATCACATGGAACGCCGTATCGGTGCGCCCCGGCATCGTGATCGTCGCGTCATCGGCCGTGAACCCGAGCTTTTCATAGAACCGGTACGCGGTCTCGCGTGCCGTGCACCACACGAGCGCGGCCCCACGCGCTTGCGCGTGCCTCACGCAAACCTGCACCAGCACGCGCCCGAAGCCCAAGCCGCGCACGGCAGGGTGGACAGCCATCCCGCGCAGCCGCCATGCCGGTCGCGCAGGATCGTCTTCGCGCAGCTCCTCGCAGAGCGACGCAACGGCGACGATGCCCGACGCGTCGCGTACGCCGACGTGCAGCGTCGTCGGCGCAAGGTCGCCGGCCAGCGCGCTCGCATCCAGATCGCCATTCAGCAGGATCATCGCGCGCAGCGGGTGCGTCTGCGCGGCATCGATCGGTGCGATGGTGAACAGCGTATCGCCTGACGTCATCAACGTTCCTCGAGTCATTCGATTCAGCCGCGCGTTACTGGGCGGCCTTGCGCCGCGCCATATAAGCGAGATACGCGACGATCTGGTCGAGCTCGCGGTCGCTCAGCTGGTCGGGCGGAAACGCCGGCATGCTGCGGCCCGGCCAGTCGCGCACCGACGCCGGGTTGCGGATATAGCGGCGCAGCGCGGCCGGCTGGAAGTAGTCGACCGGGTTCATCGGCGTGTTCAGGTCGGGGCCGGCATGGCTGCTGCCCGCGCCGTCGAGGCGGTGGCACGCGAGGCATTGCGTGACGAACAGGTGCTGGCCCGCGCGAGCCGGATCGTTCGCGGGCAGCGCGGCATCGACGGCGAGCGACGGCCAGCGCGCGAGCGGTGACGACTCGATCGTGACGCGCACGATCTGGTACGGCCACTGCTCGCCGCGCACCGACGACGCGTCCGGCCCGAGCCAGACCAGGTAGAACGGCCCGGCGCTGACTTTCTTGCCGGGCAGCTTCGGCCACGGATGCGCCGGATCCTCGATCGCGAGCCACGGAACGGCGCCGGCCGGCGTGTGGCGGCGCACGAGCTCCAGCGGCAGTTGCGCGGCGAAGCCGTCGGCGGCACGGGTTTCGAGCACGCCGTCGGCCGGCAGGTTGTCGCCGAGCAGGTCGGCAAACGGCACCGCGCGGAACGTCATCGGCCGGCCGTACGCGATGTCGCGCGGCACGTGGATGTCGGCGGCATCGGGGCGCGCGAGCAGCGTCTGCCGGGTGAGGGCGCGGGCCGTGCCGTCGGTCTCGAGTTCAAGCGCGGACTGGGCCGACGCGCGTTGTCCGATCAGGCAAACCGTCAGCAGCAAAAGCGAAAACCACCGGCGCTTCAGCATTCGTTCTCCGGGAAAGGGCGTTCCGGCGGCGACAGGAGGCGGACGCCGCGGCCGATGGAAGGAATCGGGCGACAGTCTATCCGGTACGCGCGGCGCTGGCGACTGCGGCGCGGGAAGGGGGCGGGCGGTCATGATCGGGCAAGCCGCTGGCAGCGCGCCTGGGAGTCAGGCTGCGCGAAGGATGCGGTATTGCGCGGCGTGGCTTGAGCGCGAAGGAGCGAAAGCGGCGGGAACCGGAGGGCGGGAGGCCGGGAGGCCGGGAGGCGAGGACGAGAGCATGCAGGCCCGCCGCGTTCACGGTGATCCTGCCCGTTACCACGCCGCCGTCAATGACTCGAACAAGGCACTGCGCTCTTCGGCATCGGCGTTTCCCGGGCCGGTTCGAAATCGGCTTCGCGCGTGCCCGACGGCGTCAGCGACACGAAATGCATCGCGGTGCCGCTCCCCGGGAAGCCGGCGATACCGGTCAAACCCCACGGAATCGGCGAACGCTGCGCGCCGCTCACCGAAATGTCCGCCGGCCCGAGCGCCAGCGTCAGCAGCCGCCCGTCGCGGCTCGGTACGTACGCATGCGTGCCCGACACCCCGATGCCGGATTCGCGCACCGACGCCGGCAGGCAGTCGAGCGTCGCCGTGCGGCGGCCGTCCGGCGCGATCAGCATCGCGACGCCGCGATCGTCCGCCGTCGTCGTGACGACGATGAAGCGGTCGATCTCCGGCACGTAAGCCGACGAATACACGTAGTACTGGATCGCGTCGTTCAGCGTCCCCAGCTTGTCCAGCTTCGCCGTGACCGGGTCGAACATCGCGTATTCGAGCGTCGCGTCCGTGCTGCCCTCGATGTATTTCTGCCACACGAGCAGCGCGGTGTGCGGCGAGCCCGCGACGATGGGCCACCACTCGCGGCGGCGCGGCGCGACCGCGACATGGTTCAGCACGCGCCCGGCCGCGTCGTAGGTTTTCACGTACACGCCGTTGCCGGTGCCGAGGTTGTCGACGCCGCCGCCGTCGATCCAGTCGGCGGAATAGAACACGACGAAGCGGTCGGCCGCCGTGGCGACATGCCCCGAGTGGCCGCCCGATTCGACGTCGTTCGGATAGGGCTTGATCGGCTTCAGGTCGCGGCGGTAGACGCCGTAGCGCTGGCTGACTTCCTGCGGCGCGTTCCAGCCGTCCTCGAACGTGACGAAGATGTCGCCGCGCGCGTTCTGCGCGATCGACACGGGCTCCTGCGCCTCGGGGCGGCTGATGAACGGGCGGACGTGCAGCAGGTTCGGCTTGCCGGGCAGCCATTCGCCGACGTACACGTCATGCGGCCAGCTGCCGCCGCGCATCGCGCCGCGCGGCACGACACCCGAGCTGCTGAAGAACACCCAGCGCTTGCCGTTGCCGGCGTCGGCCACGCCGATGCCGTGCATGAAGCTGCGCGGATCGACGGCCGGGCGAGATGAAGGGGCGCCCTGCACGGTGACCGTATGCACGACCGGCGTGGCGGCGAAGGCGGGCGGCATCGCCGTGACGATGCCGCATGCGCCGCACAGCGCGGCCGCGACGCACTGCGCGACCGCCTGTGCCGGGCGCGTTCGACCCTTCATTCGACGGTTACCGATTTCGCGAGGTTGCGCGGCTTGTCGACGTCGGCGCCGCGCGCGCAGCCGACGTGATAGGCGAGCAGTTGCAGCGGAATCACGTTGACGATCGGCGACAGCACGTCGCCCGATTCGCGCACGCGGATCAGGTGCGTGTCGCGGTCGGCGTCGATCCCGAGCTGGTCGCCGGCCAGCACGTAGAGCCGTCCGCCGCGCGCGCGTACCTCGGCCATGTTGGATTTCAGCTTCTGGAACAGGCGGTCGTCCGGCGCGATCGTGACGACCGGCATCGCGCTCGTGACGAGCGCGAGCGGGCCGTGCTTCAGTTCGCCGGCCGCATAGCCTTCCGCGTGGATGTACGACACCTCCTTGAGCTTCAGCGCCCCTTCCATCGCGATCGGGAAATGAATCCCGCGCCCGAGGAACAGCGCGTTCTCGGTGCGTGCGAACTTCGTGGCCCAGCCCATGATCTGCGTTTCGAGCGCGAGTGCGTGGCCGATGCGCTCGGGCAGCGCATGCAGCTGCTTCAGGTGCAGCGCGACCTGCTTCGCGTCGAGCCGGCCGCGCAGCTGCGCGAGCGTCAGCGTCAGCACGAACAGCGCGACGAGCTGCGTCGTGAACGCCTTGGTCGACGCGACGCCGAGCTCGATGCCGGCCCGCGTCAGGAACCGCAGCGGCGCGTTGCGCGCGATCGTGCTGGTCGCCACGTTGCAGATCGCCATCGACAGTTCCTGGCCCATGTCGCGCGCCTGCTCGATCGCGCCGATCGTGTCGGCCGTCTCGCCCGATTGCGAAATGCCGACGACGAGCGTGCGCGGATCGGCCACCGTCTCGCGGTAGCGGAATTCGCTGGCGATCTCGACCTGGGCGGGCACGCCCGCGATGGCCTCCAGCCAGTACTTCGCGGTCAGCCCCGCGTAGTAGCTGGTGCCGCAGCCGAGCAGCAGCACGTTCCTCACTCGCGACAGCAGCGCGCGCGTGCCGTCGGTCGCGTCGAACAACGCCGGCGAAATCGTGTCGATGCCGTCGAGCGTGCTGGCGATCGCCTTCGGCTGCTCGAAGATCTCCTTCTGCATGAAATGCTGGTACGGGCCGAGCGCGGCGTCGCCTTCGCGCGCCTTCACATGGCACAGCGGGCGCTGGGCCTCGTGCCCGCCCGAGTCGACCACGGCGATCCGGTCCGGCGTGATCAGCGCGACGTCGCCGTCTTCCAGGTAGACGAAGCGGTCGGTCAGGTCGCCGAGCGCCGCGCAGTCCGACGCGAGGTAGTTCTGCTCGGCGCCGATGCCGATCACGAGCGGCGAGCCGGCGCGCGCGGCGACGAGGCGCTGCGGCTCTTTCGCACTCAGCACCGCGATCGCGTACGCGCCGTGCAGCCGCTTGACGGCGCGCACGACCGCGTCGAACAGGTCGTCGCGATAGAGGCTGTGGATCAGGTGCGCGATCACCTCGGTGTCGGTCTGGCCGCGAAACGTATAGCCGCGCTCCCGCAGTTCCACGCGCAGCGCGTCGTGGTTCTCGATGATGCCGTTGTGCACGACCGCGATCGTGTCGCCCGACATGATCGGATGCGCGTTCATTTCGGATGGTGCGCCGTGGGTTGCCCAGCGCGTATGCGCGATGCAGGTCTGCGCTTCGAGGCCCAGCGTCAGCACGCGGGCCTGCAGGTCGGTCACGCGCCGCAACGTGCGTTCGCTGCGCAGCCGGCCTTCGTCCTGTACGGCAATGCCGCACGAATCGTAGCCGCGATACTCGAGCCTGCTCAGCGCATTGACCAGTTGCGGCACTTGATTGTTCAGGCCGCTTGCTCCGACGATTCCGCACATGTTTCACCTCGTCCACAAAGGTTGCCGGGCTGCCGGCAAAGTGCGGCAGCGCGGTATCTGGAGTGACGCCGCGTCGCACGAATGGCATCCCCGTGCGCAGCGACGCATCTCCGCTGACCTACTCGCGGGGCTGCGGCCCCGCGTGGGCTACCCATTCGATGTCGGAAATCGAGCCGTTCGCGTCGTGCGACGCGACGAGAATGCGCGTCGTGCGCCGCGCGCCGCGCCGGCGGGCGCTTGCCAGCACGGTCGGCGGCACCGAGCGCACCTTCGCGCTGGCCGAGCGTCGCAGTATCTTCGACACGCGCAGCCGGTAGGCCAGCGGATGCACGACGCGTCCGGCGATCAGCCACATGACGATGGTGCCCGCGATGAGCGCGATGCTGGTCGCGTAGAACACCATCTGCTCGATCGGCATCTCGGCCGGATTGAACGGCAGCAGGTAGCGGTACGTGTAGATGCAGATCGATGCCCACACGGCCCCCACCAGCGCCGGCCGCAAGAGCCGGAACCAGATGGTCAGCACGGACCCGATGATGCGACCGCGCTCGGCGATCAGTTCGCGCGGTGCGCGCAGGGAAAGGTCAATAATCGGCGCGTTCTTCATGTTGAATGCCTCGGTCGGGGCTGACCCATACGGCCCGCTTGCCTCGGCCCCGCAGCACGATGGCCGGCAGGGCGACGACGGTGGTGATCATGCTGATCAGCCAGAAGGCGACGGGATACCAGATGGTGTCCAGGAAATACATCAGGAGTTTTTCGTCGTAACGACGATCGATCATGCTGCCGATGATCAATTGCAGGATGCAGGTGGCGACCAGCAGCATGCCGTGCCAGTGCGGCACGACCGATACGTGCCAGTCTTGCGGCAGCGGGTACACGACATTGATGAGCGCGAGCAGCAGGATGAACGTCATCGAGTACGCCCATGCGATGCCGATCAGGTACTCGGCGAACAGCGGCCACATCATCATCTGCGTCGGCCGCGCGAGCGTGCCCGCGTACTTCATCAGCACCTGGATGCCGCCCTTCGACCAGCGCAGCCGCTGCCGGTACAGGCCCTTCACCGTCTCCGGCATCAGGATCCAGCTCAGTGCGTGCGGCTCGTACACGACACGCCAGTCGCGGCACTGCAGCTTCCAGCTGATGTCGATGTCCTCGGTCAGCATGTCCGAGCTCCAGTAGCCGACGTCGGCGAGCGCGGTCTTGCGGAACATCGTGATCACGCCGGATACCGTGAAGATGCGGCCGTACACCTGCTGCGTGCGCTTGATCAGCCCGACGATCGACGAGAATTCGCCGACCTGCATGCGGCCGAGCAGTGACGTGCGCGTGCGGATGCGCGGGTTGCCGGTCACGGCGCCGACGCCCGGATCGGTCAGGAAATGCTCGAGCATCCAGCCGATCGCGTCATGCGCGAGCAGCGCATCGCCGTCGATGCAGAGCAGGTATTCCGCGTTCGACACGGCCGCCGCGGTCGTGAGCCCGACCGCCTTGCCTTCGTTGCGCGCGTGATGGATCACGAGCAACCTCGGGATCTCGACGGCCAGCTCGTTGAGGATCTCGCCGGTGCGATCCTGGCTGCCGTCGTTGACCGCGATGATGTCGTAGTTCGGATACTGCATCCGGTCCAGGTGGCTGATCACGCTGCGCGCGTTCGCGGCTTCGTTGAAGCAGGGCACGACGATCGAGATCTTCGGAATGCCGCTCGACGCGATCGTTCGCGTGGACAGCTCGCGGCCTTCCTCGAGCAGGAAGTAGTGCACGACGCCGCCGATCATCCACAGGTACGACATGAAGAACGGGTAGTAGAAGACGAAATCCTGCAGGCGCTGGATGATGCTGTGGGTGGTCATGGCGTCTTCGTCCCCTGCGTATGTTGTTGCATCAGCGCGTTGATCGAGGTTGGGTCGAGGCGGGACTTCAGCGACATCACGTCGCGCATCGCGTCGAGTTCCGGCTGCCCGTTCAGGAAGTTGTCCGGGTAGTAGCCGAAATTCACCGCGCCTTCGCTGCGCAGCCGTCGCATCTGCGCGAGCAGCGTGCTGGCCGGCACCGGCTTCTGTGCGTGCCAGTCGTACGACTGCAGTTCGAACACGGTGCGCTGCAGCCCGCGCTGCTTCGCGTGCACGGCTTTCACGAGCTGGTCCAGCCAGCCTTGGGGATCCTTCGCCTGCTCCATGTACGGCATCGCCATCAGCGCGACGTAGTCGTAGGTCGCGAGGAAATCGTCGTAGTTCTGCGCGTACCACGCTTCCGATTCGGGCTTGAGCACCGGCATCGCGAAGATGTTGCGTGCGGTCAGCACGTCGCCCACGTTCTGGTGGGCCAGCACGATCTGTTCCAGCTGCTTGGTCAGGTCGATCAGGTAGCGCGACTTCTGGCGCGTCCAGCGCTTCAGCAGGTCGGGGTTCTCGCGGATCTTGCCGACGTCGGCCGGCAGCCCCCACTGCGAATAGATGCGCAGCGCGTGCCGGCCCGCATCCTCGTAGTCGTCGAGCACCGCGTCGTCGCTGAACAGGATGCCGCTGAACGAAGCGTGCTTGCTGAGATCCTCGTAGACCTGCTGGATCATCAGCCGCGCATCCGGATCGAACGGGCTCAGCCGGAACGTGCGCGTGCCGTTCTCGCGGGCCGGCGCGCCGCCGTAGGCGCTCACGGCCTCGAGCCCGCGCAGCTTGTCGGCCGGCGGCCGGAACGCGAGCACCGGCATCCAGGCATACACCTGCACGTTGGCGCGCGTGTTGAGCTGCCACGCGGCACGCGAGAACAGGTCGGAGCGCATCGGCAGGTGCCGGTTCGGGAAATACACGGATTCGGCCACGCCGGTGCCTTTCGGGTCCGCATACGCCTGCAGATACACCGATTTCGGCTGCATCCGGTAGATGCGCTCGATCAGCTTGCCGAGATTCGCTTCCTGCCGCGCGGGGTCCGGATCGTAGACCTGGTCGAGATCGACCTGCACGATGCGCTCGGGCACGTCGACGTCGCCGCGGTTCGACGCCGGCTCGCGCATCGAGCGCTCGAACCCGCCGATGTCGACGTCGTACATCATCAGGATCCGCCGCAGCCGGTCCAGCGGCACGTCCGGCGTATTCGGGCCGGCATCGAGACTGAACTGGATGTCCATCCCGAGCGACGTCGAGATCTGGCGCACCGGCTGGTTTTCCGCGCCGTATGGCCACACCATCGACCGTGCGACGATGCCCGTGCGTTCGCGGATCTGCCGCACGCAAGTCTGCAGGTCGTCGTGCACGCGTGCGTGGAATTCGGCGTCGGTTTCATAGCGTTTCTGGTCTTGCAGGTAGAGATGCGACGTGGTCGCCGGCAATTCGTTGCCCTGTGGATTCGCGACCGCGCCGTGATGGAGGTTGTGGGTGTGGCAACCGAGCTCGACGAACGGCGACTGGCCGAGCTTCTTCACCTCGTCCCACGACAGGAAATAGTCGCGCGGCACCTGAACCTTGTCGCTGATGCGGATCGGCGTATCCGGCGGGGTGTCGATCCACGCGGTGACGAGGCCCATCACCGCCGGATACTTGAAGCGCTCGAGCAGCGGCAGCACTTTCGTGTAGTGGCTGCGAAAGCCGTCGTCGAACGTGAGCAGCACCGAGCGCGGCGGCAGCGGCTTGCCGCCGTGCCGCGACTCCTCGATCTGCTTGACCGTGATGGTGTGGTAGTTGTTGGTCTGCAGCCACGAGAAGATGGCGGTCAGTGTGCCGGTATCGACCGCGAACGCGTCGACCATCGCTGTACCGGAGTTGAACGTCGCCATCAGGTTGTCGCGCACGTCATGCATGCAGATCACGCGAAACGTCTTGCCGTCGGCCGGATCGGACGGCGGAAGCAGGTCGATCATCCTGGCATTGGTCACGCCCGGAAACAGCGAACAGGCGGCAAATGCGCCCATGCATCCGCACATGAAGGTCCGTCTGGATTGCAGCATTGCTCGATCTCCTTGCTAGAACGGCAGGTTGACCGACATGAAGCCGGTTTCGGAGCGTTCGCGCTGGCCGTCGTACGCGTGGCTGCTGACCTCCACGCCATAGCTCAGCGTGATGTCGTGCTTGAAGGTCCACGCGTGCTCGAGGCGCGCGCTCCACAGGGCGCTGGTGCCGAAGCCGCGCTCGTTGTACATGCCGCCGGACACCGAGACGCGCTGTTGCAGCCCCATGTCGCCCTTCTTCCACAGCGTCAACTGGTGCATGACGGTCGCCGCGGCCGCGTAGTCGCGGCCCGGGCTGAAGTAGGGCGCGTCCTTGCGCGTGTTGCTGTCGGTGCCGAGATCCAGCGATACGTTGACCTGCTGGGTGGCGGTCGTGTACACGCGCTGCGTGGCGGTCGCCGAGATCTCCTGGTGGAAGTTCGAATCGCTGTAGCGGCTCACGCCGTAGCTCAGCTTGACCTCGCGACGGTCGTTCTGGCGATACACCACCGACACGTTCGCCGAGCGGCCCCAGATGTGCGCGGCGTACGCCTTCCACGGCAGCGAGTTGTCGTTGGAATCGAGTCCGCCGCTGACGGTCCAGTAGTCGTTCAGCGCGTACGCGATCGATCCGCGGCCGCCCGTGCGTCCGTCCCCGCCGAGCGAGCGCGTGACTTCGCCCAGCACGGTGAGCGGCCCGTGCCGGTAGTCGCCGCCGATGCCCGTGCGCGTGCGGCTGACGCTGCCGCTGTCGGTTTGCGCATGGCCGTAGAACGTGTGCGCGAAGACCCGCCAGTTGTCGCCGAACGGTTGCGAATAGAGGTAGCTGTCCGACGTGAAACTGTTGTCGGCCAGTGCGCTGTTGCCGTGCTCGAAGCTCAGGTCGGTGGTGAACACCGGGCTGCGGTACGCCTTGTAGTCGCGCTTGAAGCCCCGCACGGCGCCGCTGTCCGGGAACGTGTTGTCCAGCATCTGGTCGACGTACTTCGCGGTCGCGTAGTCATCGGCCGTGAGCGATGCGCGACCGAGGCCCGCGAGCATCTCGACGCTGTCGGGGTGGTCGGTCAGCGACGCGCGATACATCGCGATCGCCTGGCGCGGATGCGACTGGCCCGACACCGCGTCGGCGTGCGCGGCGCGCACCTCCGCGTTGAACGGCACCTCCTTCTCGAGCTCTTCGAGCGCGGCGATCCCTTCATCGGGGTGACCCGTAAAGACCAGGTATTGCGCACGCAGCCGGTAGTAGCGCAGATAGTCGCTTTCTCCCGGACCGACGTTGGTCACCTGCTTGGCCGGCGGCAGCGACGCGCCCATGTCGTCGAGCGCCTTTTTTGCGTCCGCCGCGCGTCCCTGGTCGACGTACGACCAGAACAGCCCTTCGCGCAGTTCGATCGGACGCGTGCGCTCGCCGTACTGGAAGCCGCGGGTCGCGCGATCCGTCGGCGACGCGGTCGCCTGCGTCAGCGCGCGCTGGTACACGGCATTCGCCTTGACCGGTTCGCTCAGGTACAGGTAGGCGTCGCCCACGGCTGCCAGCGCGTCGATCGAGATTTCCGCGTTGGACGGAATCGTCTCGAACGTCGCGACGGCCTGTTTCATGTCGCCGCGTGCCGCAAGGGCGACCGTCCGGTCGCCCGCGAGCGCAGTCCGGACCGGCGTGTACTCGGGCGTGGCCGGTATCCGCTTGTCGAGGTCGTCTGCCGCGCGCAGCGCGTTGTCGATCCCGTCGAAGCGGTCGGGACTCGTCATCGAGCGCGACTTGTCACGGCCGCCGCGCACCTGCTGGCGAATCGACAGTTCTTCCAGTTGCGCGATGTCGACGGCGGAGAACGCATCGGGCCGTGCCTTCGCTTCGTCGAGTGCCTTGACCGCGCCGCCGCTCGCCGCGAGGCCGAACACGTCGTTGCGCACGGTCTCGACGTCGGCGGTACGCAGATTCGGCGCCTGGGCATTCGGCGTTTCGACGTCGGGTCCCTGCGATCGCTGTGTCGGCTCGCCGGGCAGCTGGGCGCCGGGCGTCTGCGAGTTCGGCGCCGGGGACGACGGCGGCGGCGAGCCAGGCATCTGGGGAACGGGCGAGGGCGAGTTCGGCATCGGGGTGCCGGATGCTTGCGCGGTTTGCGTCGGCGCGAGCGGCGGCGTGGCGGGTGCGGCTCGTTCGATCTTCGGCGGGGTGTCCGAAGGCGGTGCGATCGGCGCCGGCGAAGGGGATGCGGACGCGTCGGACGCCGTCGAGGCGGCAGGCGTCGGTGCTTCGGGCGGGCGGGCGTTCTCGGCCTGCGCAAGCAGCATCGGCGCTGTCGATGTCGGTGCGACCGGTGCCGGCGTGTTCGCCGTCTCCGGCGAACGCGCATCCGGCGCGGCGGCGCTCGATGGCGGCGCCTCCGGTTCCACCACGACCGTGGTCGGCACGGTCGGCGGCTGCGGGGTCGATGCCTGCGCGATCTGCATCGACGCATCCGACGCCCGCGCGATCGGTGTCGGCTCATGCGGGGGCGGGGCGACCTCGGCCTGGGCAATCTGGATCGACACGACCATCGGCTGCCCGCCGCTCGGCACCGCATCCGGGGCGCCGTGGGTCCCGGCGAATTCGTTGACGCGGCCCGCTTCCGGATCGCCGTCGGCGGAGAAGCAGGGGCCGGACGCAACGAGCAGCAACACCAGCGGCGCATGCAGGAGGAGCCGTCGGTTGGACGGAGCGACGGTGGTGCATTGTTGTTTCCGATTGTTGTCCACGAGGTGTCCTCCTATTGACACGATCACGTCGGTTGCCCGCCTGACGACGCACGTCGTCGCACGTCGCGTGGCCGGGCCGCGAGTGCCCGGCGATGCGGACCCGACTTACAGCCGGTTGCGGATCGCCTGACCGAGCAATGCACGCGATTCGCTGTTCTTGGGGTCGATCGCGAGTGCCCGGCTCGCGTTTTGTTCCACGCAGTCCCATTCGTCGATCACCGCGCACGAGCGCGCCTTCGCCAGCGCACGCGCGCTTTCCAGCTCCGCGTGCGTGATGCTGGCCGTCTGCATGCGCATGGTGTCGCTGCCATCCGGCCGGGGCTTGGGCGCGAAGTCCATGCGCCTGCTCGTGCCGGCCAGCGCTTCGGCACGCTGCGCACGGTGCGCGGCGCCGTGCCGCGTGGCGGCGCGACCGTAGGCCGATGCCGCGTGCGTACCGGCCGCGAGCGTCACGGGCGGCGCATGCGCCGACT
>NZ_JAAGPC010000166.1:0-19543 GCF_017104595.1 Burkholderia sp. Tr-20390
TCCCGCCGACCGGCCAGCCGCCGCCCGGCAATTCGGCCGACAGCGGCGCGAAGCCGGTCTCGATCGTGCGCGGACCGCCGCGCGCGAGCTGCGAGCCGCGCCACAGCGACGGATGAAGGGATTCGGGAGAAATGGAGGATGCGAGCATGATGCCACCCACAACTGTATGGATATACAGTATATGGCAATGCGTCCACGCCGCACAGTACTGGTACGAAACCGGTATTTCGTCAGATGAAAGACGGGTGAAAAGCCGGCAGGCCCACGCCATGACGGCGGGCCGCCCCCGGCATCACCGGCTCGCACCGCCCCGACGCCCGCCACACCCCTCGGGCGCCGATGCGGCGCATGCGAACCGAAGCGCGCAGCCGGGCCGAACCGAGCAGAGCCCGGCCCGGCCGGCCAACCGGCACGATGCGCACCCTGCACACCGCGCCGGTCCACCAGTTGCCCGTCAGCCGAGCAGCAACGCGTCGTCGTCGAGCTGCTCGTGCCGCACCTTCTCGAACATCTGCAGCAGGTCCGGCACGTCGAGCCCCTTGCGCGCGTCGCCCGACACGTCGAGCACGACCTGCCCCTGGTGCAGCATCACCGTGCGGTCGCCGTAGTCGAGCGCCTGCCGCATGCTGTGCGTGACCATCATCGTCGTCAGCTTGCTCTCGGCGACGATGCGCGCGGTCAGCTCCAGCACGAACGCGGCCGTCTTCGGGTCGAGCGCGGCCGTGTGCTCGTCGAGCAGCAGGATCCGCGACGGCCGCAGCGACGCCATCAACAGGCTCACCGCCTGCCGCTGGCCGCCCGACAGCAGCCCGATCCGGTCGGTCAGCCGGTTCTCGAGGCCGAGGTTCAGCAGCCGCAGCTTGTCGCGGAACAGCTCGCGCGACGGCCGGTCGAGCGCGGCCCGGAAGCCGCGCCGCGCACCGCGCGCCATCGCGAGCGCCATGTTCTCCTCGATCGTCAGCGCCTCGCAGGTGCCGGCCATCGGATCCTGGAACACGCGCGCAACGAGGTGCGCACGATCCCACGCGGCCTTGCGCGTCACATCGGTGCCGTCGATCGAGATGCGTCCCGCATCGACGGCCTGGTCGCCGCTGACCGCATTGAGGAAGGTCGACTTGCCGGCGCCGTTCGAGCCGATCACCGCGACGAACTGGCCGTCGGGAATCTCGAGCGACAGCCCGCGCAGCGCGCGCGTCTCGATCGGCGTGCCGGGATTGAACGTGAGTTTCAGGTCTTGTGCGGACAGCATGTCAGGCGCCTCCGTTCTTGCGCGCGAACAGCTTCTTGCGCGTCGCCGGCAGCACCAGCGCGATCGTGACGAGCGCCGCCGTCACGAGATTCAGATCCTGCGCCTTCAGCCCGATGAATTCGCTGTTGAGCGCAAGCGCGATGAAGAAGCGGTAGACGATCGCGCCGAGCACGACGGCAAGCGTCGTCAGCACGAGCCGGCGCGCCGGCAGCAGCGTCTCGCCGATGATCACCGCGGCCAGCCCGATCACGATCGTGCCGATCCCCATCGAGATATCCGCGCCGCCCTGCGTCTGCGCGAACAGGGCGCCGGCAAGCGCGACGAGCGCGTTCGACAGCGCCATCCCGGCGAGCGTCGCGCGGCCGGTCGCGATGCCTTGCGCACGCGCCATCCGCGGGTTCGCGCCGGTCGCGCGCATCGCGAGGCCGAGTTGCGACGAGAAGAACCAGTCGAGGCCGAGCTTCGCGACCACGACGACGATCGCGAGCAGTGCCGGGCGCAGCACGTAGTCGGGCATCCAGTCCGGCTGTAGCACGGTGAAAATGGTCGGCTCGGTGATGAGCGGCACGTTCGGCCGGCCCATGATCCGCAGGTTCACCGAATAGAGCGCGATCATCATCAGGATACTGGCGAGCAGGTCCATGATCTTCAGGCGCACGTTGAGCCAGCCGGTGATGAAGCCGGCCACCGCGCCCGCGACGATCGCGATGCAGGTCGCGCTGAACGGGTCGTAGCCGGCCGAGATCAGCGTCGCGGCGACGGCGCCGCCGAGCGGAAAGCTGCCGTCGACGGTGAGGTCGGGGAAGTTGAGGATGCGAAACGAGATCAGCACCCCGAGGGCGACGAGGCTGAAGATCAGGCCGATCTCCAGCGCGCCCAGAAACGAGAACAGAGACATGATGGGGAAATCCTGTTGCTTCCCGGCCGGACGTGTACGGCCGGGCGAAGCGAACAGGCGGCCCCGGGTGGGAGCCGCCCGTCCGGCGGTGTCGTTCAGGCCCGGATCGGGCCCGCAAGCGCGGCGGTCGGGCCGCGGCTTACTTGATGACCGTCTTCGCGTCCTTGAGCAGGTCCGTCGACAGCGTCACGCCCTGCTTCGCGGCCGCGCCCGTGTTCGCGAACAACTCGAGGTTGCTGCTCGTTTCCGATGCGATCGCGCCCGGCTTCTCGCCCTTCAGGATGCGCGCGACGACCTTGCCCGTCTGGCGGCCGAGGTCGCCGTAGTTGATGCCGAGCGCCGCGATGCCGCCGCGCTTCACGCTGTCGGTGTCGCCGGCGACGAGCGGGATCTTCGCTTCGTTCGCGACCTTCACGAGCGCTTCGTACGCGGACACGACGTTGTTGTCGGTGTTCGTGTAGATCACGTCGACCTTGCCGATCAGGCTCTTCGCGGCCGGGCCGATGTCGACGGTACGCGGCGCGGCCGCTTCCTTCAGCGTCATCCCCTGCTTCGCGAGGATCTCCTTGAGTTCCTTCACGACGACGACCGAGTTCGCCTCGCCCGGGTTGTAGACCATGCCGACCGTCTTCGCATTCGGCACGACGCGCTTGATCAGCGCGACCTGGCGATCGAGCGGCAGCTTGTCGGATACGCCCGTCACGTTGGTGCCCGACGGGCCCCAGCCCTTCACGAGCTGCGCGGCGACCGGATCGGTCACGCCCGAATAGACGACCGGCACGCTCTTCGTCGATGCCACCACCGCCTGCGCGGCCGGCGTCGCGATCGCGACGATCACGTCGGGCTGGTCGCCGACGAACTTGCGCGCGATCTGCGCGGCCGTGCCCGTGTTGCCCTGCGCGCTCTGGTATTCCCACTTGAGCTTGTCGTCGCCGTAACCTTCCGCCTTCAGCTCGGCACGCACGCCGTCGCGGATCGCGTCGAGCGCCGGGTGGTCGACGATCGACAGCACCTTGACGGTCTGGGCGTGCGCAGCACCGGCCAGCGCGAGTGCGGCCACGCCGGCCGTGATCGAACGGATCGCGAAAGTCTTGAAACGCTTCATGGGTGTGTCTCCCCCGTATTGTGTCGGTTCTGGATGATGGATTCCCGCCGCCGTCGGGCGGGCGCCGCCATGCGTGCGACACGCTGGCGAACGGCCCGCGCACGCTCCGGGAAAGCGTGCAGCGGCGAACGCACGAGGATACCATTTCCGCAGACCACCGCCTGACTCCACGCTTTCGTATCGCGCCCCGGATTGCAGCGCGCGCCGACGTGCGCGAACGCGCGCGAAGCCCGGCCGGCGGCGGTTCCCGCCGGCCCCGGCGCAACGCGTCAGCCGCGCTCGCGGCTTTACGTTATGCTGTCGGCCGACCCAGTCCACGCCATCGGAGGGCACATGAAACGGGGGATCCGAGCCATCGCATGCGCGGCCGTCGCGTTGGCGCTGCCGGGTGCGGCATTCGCACTGACCGACGGCAGTGCGCAATACGACGACTGCATGCTCAATGCGCTGCGCGAAAGCCGCAACGGCGCGGCGGCGCAACTGATCCAGCGCTCGTGCGACGCGCTGTATCGCAACAACGCGATGCTGCTGCCGCGCGAGCGGCGTTTTCACGAGTGCGTCGTGCAGTCGCTGCCGGGCGTGCGCGACAACTATGCGATCCAGCAGATCATGTCGATCTGCTCGCGGCGCGGCGAGATGTGAGCCGGCGTTGAACGCGCCACACCGTGCGGCCGTCGTCGATCGGCCGCGCCAATGAAAAAGGCCTGCGCGATGCAGGCCTTTTCGTTCAGCGGTCCGACGGGTGGGCGGCGTTCAGAACGACGCGACCATCGAGCCCTTGAACTGCTTCTTGATGAATTCCCGCACTTCCGGCGACTGGTATGCCTTGACCAGCTTCTTCACCCACGGCTGGTCCTTGTCCTTCGCGCGCACGGCGATCAGGTTCGCATACGGGCTCGTCAGCGATTCGAGCGCGATCGCGTCCTTGGTCGGCTGCAGGTTCGCGGCGAGCGCGTAGTTCGTGTTGATCACGGCCGCGTCGACGTCCGACAGCACGCGCGGCAGTTGCGCGGCGTCGAGTTCGGAGATCTTCAGCTTCTTCGGGTTGTCGGCGATGTCGAGCACCGTCGCGTTGTTGCCGCCCGTGCCGGCGCCCGCCTTCAGCTTGATCACGCCTTGCGTCTGCAGCAGCAGCAGCGCGCGGTTCTCGTTCGACGGATCGTTCGGCACCGCGACCTTCGCGCCTTGCGGCAGGTCCTTCAGTGCCTTGAACTTCTTCGAGTACACGCCCATCGGCGAGATGTAGGTCAGGCCCGCGCTGACCAGCTTGTAGCCGCGCTGCTTCACCTGGCTGTCGAGGTAGGGCTGGTGCTGGAAGCTGTTCGCGTCGAGGTCGCCCGAGTCGAGCGCCGCGTTCGGCTGCACGTAGTCGTTGAACTCGATGACCTTCACGTTCAGGCCTTCCTTCTCCTTCGCGACCTTCTGCACGAGCTGCCACACTTCCGAATCCGGGCCGGCGACCGTGCCGACCTTGATCACCTTGTCTTCGGCGTGCGCGCCTGCCGACAGCGTCAGTGCTGCACCGGTGGCCAGCACGGAAAATACCTTCAGGAGACTGCGACGCTTCATCTGTTTCTCGCTTTCTTGCTTACTGGATGACTGAAAATGGGGCGCGATACGGGTATGCCCCGACTCGCAGGAAGGGGCAAATGGTGTCACAGGATCGGCGGGAAGTGAAATACATCCCGCTCATATGGGTATGCACCGCAGCGGTGCTGGCAGGGGGGCGCGACTCGGCCGTTAGTTGCATTTGTGCGAGTCGCGCATCGGCCCGAGCGCGTTACGCCACCGCCGCCCGGTCGGCCGCATTCGTCTCGAATGCAGGCTCGCCCATCTGCCCGCCGACCCGGAACGCGCCGACCGTATCGCGCAGTCGCGCGGCCTGTTCCTGCAGCGACGCGGCGGCCGCGGCGGCCTCCTCGACGAGCGCCGCGTTCTGCTGCGTCACCTGGTCCATCTGCGTGACCGCGCGCCCGACCTGCGTGATGCCGCTCGCCTGCTCCTCGGATGCCGCCGCGATCTCGCCCATGATGTCGGTCACGCGCGCGACGGCCTGCAGGATCTCGCCCATCGTCGTGCCGGCCTGGCCGACCAGCGTCGACCCGTTGCGCACGCGCTCGACCGAGTCGACGATCAGCTCGCGGATCTCCTTCGACGCCGTCGCGCTGCGCTGCGCGAGCGAACGCACTTCGCCCGCGACCACCGCGAAGCCGCGGCCCTGCTCGCCGGCGCGCGCGGCTTCGACCGCCGCGTTCAGCGCGAGGATGTTGGTCTGGAACGCGATGCCCTCGATCACGCCGATGATGTCGGCGATCTTGCGCGAGCTGTCGTCGATCTGGCCCATCGTGCCGATCACGCGGTTCACGACGTCGCTTCCCGTGCGCGCGATCTCCGACGCGCTGTTCGCGAGCCCGCTCGCCTGCCGCGCGTTGTCGGCGTTCTGCTTCACGGTTGCGGTCAACTGCTCCATGCTCGCGGCGGTTTCTTCCAGCGAGGCGGCCTGCTCCTCGGTGCGCTGCGACAGGTCGTCGTTGCCGGCCGAGATCTGGCGGCTCGCCGACGCGATCGATCCGGCCGACTGGCGAATCCCGCCGATCGTCGCCTGCAGCCGTGCCTGCATGTCGTGCATCGCGGCCATCATGCTCGTGCGGTCCCCCGCGCGAACCGGCACCGGCTGCGTCAGGTCGCCCTGCGCGATGCGCGTCGCGAGCGCGGCCGCTTCGTCGGGCTCGCCGCCGAGGCTGCTGCGCACGTTGCGGATGATCACCAGCATCGCCGCGCTGATCACGAAGCCGATCACGAACACGACCGCGAGGTGGCCGAGCAGCGTCCGGTAGTAGATGGTGTCGATGTCCTTCAGGAACACGCCGCTCGAGATGTTCCAGTCCCACGGCGTAAATCGCGTGACGTAGCTGATCTTCGGCACGGCGGTCTCGCTGTGCGGCAGGCGCCCGCGGTACTCGGCGAAGCCGCTGCCGGTTTCCTTCGCGGCGTTCAGGATCGTGACGAACAGCGGCTTGCCGTCCGGGTCGAGATAGTCGCCGACCTGCGTGTTGACGAGCTTCGGCAGCGTCGGATGCATCAGCACGACCGGCTTCGAGTCCATCACGAACACGTAGCCCGAATCGCCGTAGCGCATCGCGGCGAGGCTCGCGAGCGCGTCGCGCTTCGCGTCGGCCTCCGGCAGCGTGCCGCTCTGCGCGAGTGCGTGGTACGCCTTCACGATGCCGGCCGCCGAATCGACGAGATTCGCGATGCCTGCCTTGCGTTCGGCGAGCATCGTCGCGCGCGTCTCGTACGCGCTCCATGCGCCGACGCCCAGGAGACCGATCCATACCAGCGCAAGCGCGAGCCACAGCTTGCGGTTCAAACTCATTCTGCTCATCTGCGTGCCTCTGTCGATGTCGATGCGCACGCTGCGCGCGAACGGCCTGCCGCGCGCAAACGCTTGCCCATTCATTTACGGCACCGAGGCTTACAACTTGAATACGGCCGGCGCCGCGAACCGGCGATCGACAGGCCGCCCGCGCCCCGCGCCGCACCGCGGCCGCCGGCGCGACAGTCCGCATCCGCTGTGCTAAAAAGACCGGCTAGCCGGCACACGAAGAGCCGGCGCCATTCCGAGGGCCACCCATGTACGTCATCGACATTCACTACACCGCATCGCTCGAGCGCATCGACGACGCGCTCGAACGCCATCGCGCATTCCTGCAGCCGCAGTTCGACAAGGGCATCTTCATCGCAGCGGGGCCGAAGGTGCCGCGCGAAGGCGGCGTGATCCTCGCTGCCCGCATCGATCGCGACGAGCTGGACGCGATCCTGAAGACCGATCCGTTCGTCATCGAGGGGCTCGCCACGTATCGCGTGACGGAATTCCGGATCACGCGTGCCGCAACCGGCTTCAACGTGCCCGCGCTGCCGTAACGCGACGCCTGCGCGACCTCTGCACGATACGCGCGCAGGCCGACACGCCGCCCCACGGGCGGCGCATGCAAACAACGAAGAGAGAGGGAAAACGTGACGGCGCGAGGCGGCCGTCACGTGATCGCCGGGCCGGGCGCCCGGCGGCTACTGGTCAGTCGACCAGCAGCTTCAGGTCGTGGACCCACGGGCCGGGGCCCTGGCCGTCGCGCACGAACAGGCGCAGCTTGCCGTCGCGGTCGAACACGTAGCTCGCGGCCGTGTGATCCATCGTGTAGCTGCCGGGCGTCTTGCCGGGCACCTTCGCGTAGTACACGCGGAAATCCTTCGTGACCTTCTTGAGTGCCGCTTCGTCGGCCGGCCGCAGGCCGATGAACGACGGATCGAACGCGGGCACGTACTGGCCGAGCAGCGCCGGCGTGTCACGCTCCGGATCGACGGTGACGAACAGCACCTGCACGCGCTTCGCGGCATCGGGCCCGAGCTGCTTCAGCGCTTCGGACAGCTCGGCCATCGTCGTCGGGCACACGTCCGGGCAGTGCGTATAGCCGAAGAACATCACGACGGCCTTACCCTTGAAGTCGGCGAGCGTGCGCACCTTGCCGGCCGTATCGGGCAGCGAGAAGTCGCTGCCGAACTGCGTGTTGCCGGTGATGTCGAGATTCTGGAATTTCGGCGCGTTGTCGCATCCGGCGAGCAGCAGCGCTGCCGTGAATGCGCATGCGAGCATCCAGCCTTGGCGCGCGCGGCGCCCGAACCGTGATTGGAGCATTGCGTTCAAACCGTGCGGTTACACGCCGAGCAGCGGGCGTGCATAGTGATCGACGAGCAGCGCGGCGAACAGCAGCGACAGGTAGACGATCGAGTAGCGGAAGGCCTTGCGGGCGAGTTCGTCCGAGTAGTCGCGATGGATCTTCCACGCATACGCGAGGAACACCGCGCCGAGCAGCACCGCGCTCGTCAGGTAGACGGCCCCGCTCATCCCGGAGATGAACGGCATCAGCGTGACCGCGAACAGGATCACCGTGTACAGCAGGATGTGCAGCCGCGTGAACTTCTCGCCGTGCGTGACCGGCAGCATCGGCAGCCCCGCGTTCTCGTAATCCTTGCGGCGATACAGCGCGAGCACCCAGAAATGCGGCGGCGTCCACACGAAGATGATCAGCACGAGGATCCACGCGTCGCCCGGCACCGCGCCGGTGACCGCGGCCCAGCCGAGCGCCGGCGGCATCGCGCCCGACGCGCCGCCGATCACGATGTTCTGCGGCGTCATCGGCTTGAGCAGCAGCGTGTAGATCACCGCGTAGCCGACGAACGTGGCGATCGTCAGCCACATCGTCAGCGGGTTCGTGAACGTATAGAGCGTCCATGCGCCGACACTGCCGAGCACGGCCGAAAAGAGCAGGATCTGCGGGGTCGTGATCTCGCCGCGCGCGGACGGGCGCCACGCGGTGCGGCGCATCATCGCGTCGATCTTCTGTTCGACGAGGCAGTTGATCGCGAACGCGGCGCCGGCCAGCAGCCAGATGCCGACCGTACCGCCGATCAGCACGTGCCACGGCACCATGCCCGGCGTCGCGAGGAACATGCCGATCACCGCGCAGAACACCGCGAGCTGCGTGACACGCGGCTTCGTCAGCGCCATGTATTGCGAAAACCGGCTACCGGGCGATTGGGAGAGGGTGCTTTGCATGGGGGCGGTCACGCCGGGGCGGCGTCGCGCACAGGCTGCGCGACACGGCCGGGGCGGCTTGAAAGGATGCGAAAGTTTAACATGACGACGAGCAGCAGCAGGATCGCGGCCCCGCCGTTGTGCGCGACGGCGACCGGCAGCGGCCACTGCAGCACGATGTTGGTCAGGCCCGTCACGAACTGCAGCAGGACGACCAGCAGCACGCCGTTCGCGGGGCGCCGCAGCGATTCGAAGCGGCGCATCTTCAGCGCGAACGCGACCAGGTAGGCGACCACCACGAACGCGAACGTGCGGTGCGTCCAGTGGATCGCGACCAGCGCGTCCTGCGTGATCGCGTCGCCGTCCTTCGTCATCCCGAGCGCGCGCCACAGGTGGAAGCCGTGCTGGAAATCCATCGGCGGGATCCACTGCCCGTTGCAGGTCGGGAAGTCGGTGCACGCGAGCACCGCGTAGTTGGTGCTCACCCAGCCGCCGAGCGCGATCTGCACGACCAGCAGCACGAGCGCCGCGAGCGCGGCCGCGCGATAGCGGCCGGCTTCGGGGTCATGCGACGGCAGCGGCGTCTGCCGCGCCGCGAGCCAGCCGAGCGTACCGAGCAGCGCGAGGCCGAGCAGCAGGTGGATCGTGACGATCACCGGCTGCAGCTTCATCGTGACCGTCCACGCGCCGAACGCGCCCTGCACGAGGATCAGCAGCAGCAGGCTCGTCGGCCACCACGGCGACACGTGCAGCGGGCGGCGGCGTAGCCGCGCGGACCACGCGATCACGACCTGCGCGATGATCAGCACGCCGATCGCCATCGCGAAATAGCGGTGGATCATCTCGATCCACGCCTTCGACATGCTGACGGGGCCCGTCGGCATCGCCTGGTGCGCGGCCGTGATCGCGGCATGCGCGATGAACGGCGACGACGTGCCGTAGCAGCCGGGCCAGTCCGGGCAGCCGAGCCCCGAATCGGTCAGCCGCGTGAAGCCGCCGAACATCACCAGGTCGAGCGTCAGGAAGGTGGTGATCCACACCAGCTTGCGAAACTTGTTGTCGTCGGCCTTCACCCACACGTACGACAGCGGCAGCAGCGCGATGCAGAAGCCGATCAGGCCGAGTTGCAGTAGATACGCCATCGGTTCAATGCCTCTCGTGTTGCGTTAGCCGATGCTCGACCACTTCAGCAGCTTCGTCACGTCCGCCTTGATCTTGCCGGGGTTCGGATCCTTCGGGAAACGCATCATCAGGTTGCCGTTCGGATCGACCATGTAGAGGTGGTCGCTGTCCTTCGTGCCGGCGTCGGCCGGCAGCCACGCGGCCACCGCGGCCGGATCGGCGACGAGCCGGCGCGTGTCGGGGTACGCGTCCAGCACCTTCTGCGGCATCGCGCCCGCATCGCTGCGCAGCCACACCATCGTGAGCCGGTGCCGCTCGCCCGCCTGCGTGACGCGGATCTGGCGCATGAAATAGAGCTTTTTCGCGCAGGCCTCGTCGCACGCGCTGCTGTCGGTCATCACGAACAGCCACACGCCGCGCAGCGACGACAGCGGCACGGTCTTGCCGGTTTCGTCGGTTACCTGCAGATCCGCGGGGATCGGGCGCTGCGGCTCGATCAGCGTGCCGTAGTTGGTCGAGCCGCCCTTCGGCTTGATCACGTAATAGGTGAAGTACGACGCGATCATCGGCGCGGCGCACACGAGACCCAGCAGCACCAGCATCCAGCGGCCGCGCTTGCGGGCCGCCGGCGACATCGGCGCAGCGGCCGAACCCTGACGGGGAGATTGCATGGACAAATCAGACCTCTCGAAACGAACCCGCGGCGCGAGCGCCGCGTCCTGGCATGGCGCTCACGCGCCGGCCGACTTCTTCGCCGCACGCCGCGCGGCGTACAGGCCGAAGCCGAGCGCGGCCGCCGCCATCGCCCACCACTGAAACATGTAACCGTAATTGCGCTCGACGCCGGTCGTCGCCGCCGGCCAGTCGCGCACGAGCTTGTCGCCGTCGTCGCTCGTCTGCTGGATCACGAACGGCTGCAGCGGCAGCCCCGTTTCCTTCGCATACGCGGCGACGTCCAGGTTCTGCCGGATCTTCTGGTGCGCCGCCGACCCGCCTTCGCCGAGCTCGAACGCCCGCGACGCGTCGGCGCGCGCGATGCCCACGATCTCGACGTCGCCCGCGGGCGTCGCGAACGGCTCGATCGCCGTGCGATCGGCGATATTGCGCGGCAGCCAGCCGCGATTCACGAGCACGACGCCGCCGCCCGTGAGTTTAAACGGCATCACGACGTAAAAACCCGGCTGGTCGTTATACGGCCGATTGTCGAGGAACACGGCCTGCTCGGGCAGGAAGCGGCCTGTCGCACGCACGCGATGGAACTCGATCGACGCGAGCGGCATCGGCTGCGCGCCGACGTCGACGGGCGCCGCCTGCTCGTAGCGCGCGATGCTCGCCTGCAGCGCTTCCTTCTGGTGCGCGCGGTCGCGCTGCCAGAAACCGAGACGGATCGTGACCGCGACGACGACGAGGATCAGCAGCGCGGGCAGCCAGCGGATCTTCATCATGCGGCCAGCCCGGCACCTGCTGACGAGCGAAGTGCGATAATTATCCTCTTCCTTTCGAATTGCCGTCGTCCGGTTCGTGTCATGCACATACTCGTTCCCATCGCCTTCGTCCTCATCATTGCCAGCATGGGCTCGGCGCTCTACTTCATGATGCACGACCGCGGCCACACGAAACGCATGGTCTGGTCGCTCGCCACCCGCGTCGGGCTGTCGGTGTCGCTGTTCCTGCTCATCCTGATCGCGAACGCGATGGGCTGGATCCATTCGACCGGCCTGCCGATCGGGCGTTGATCGATTCGCCGCCGCTGTGACATTTCGCCGCACGGCCGCGGCACCAAGCAAAAGCGCCGCCTGACTGAGTCGCGGCGGCGCCCGAGGGGTGAAGGCCGGCAGTCACGCTGCCCGGCCGACCCAATGAAAACGGCCCGCGCATTGCTGCGCGGGCCGTTGTTCCATTTACAGCCAGTAGACGACGACGTACAGGCCGAGCCAGACGACGTCGACGAAGTGCCAGTACCACGCGGCGCCTTCGAATGCGAAGTGGTGATCGGGCTTGAAGTGGCCGCGGATCATCCGCACCAGCACCACCGCGAGCATCGTGCCGCCAAGGAACACGTGGAAGCCGTGGAAGCCGGTCAGCAGGAAGAACGTCGAACCGTACACGCCCGAGTTCAGCGTCAGGTTCAGTTCGTTGTACGCGTGGTAGTACTCGAAGCCCTGCAGGAACAGGAAGCAGATACCGAACACGAGCGTCGCGGCCAGCCAGGCGATCGCCTTCTTGCGATGATCGTCACGCAGCGCGTGGTGCGAAATCGTCAGCGTCACGCCCGACGACAGCAGGAATGCGGTGTTCAGCGTCGGGATCGGCCACGGGCCCATCGTCTTGAAGTGACCGGCGAGCGCGGCGGGGCCTTCGTTCGGCCACACGGCGGAGAAATCCGGCCAGATCAGCTTGTAGTCGAGGCTGCCGAGCTGGTGCAGCGCGATTTCACGCGCATAGAACAGCGCGCCGAAGAACGCGCCGAAGAACATGACTTCCGAGAAGATGAACCAGCTCATGCTCCAGCGGTACGACTTGTCGACGTTCTTGCCGTAATGACCGCCTTCCGATTCGGCGATCGCGTCGCCGAACCAGTGATACAGCGTGAAGAGCAACCACAGCAGGCCGAGCAGCGCCGTAAACGGCGCCCAGTCGTGACCGTTGATCCACAGCGCCGCCGATCCGAGCATGACCAGCAGGCCGATGGCCGCACTGATCGGATGGTGCGACGGATGCGGCACGAAATAGTACGGGGTCTGGTTTTGACCGCTCATGCTTGATTCTCCACTTCTGTCCAATTTGTGTACCGGAAACCGCTCCGGCTTTATTTCTTGCGCGGCGTGACCACCACCGCTCCTTCCTGCACGCGCCGCCGTGGCGCCGCGCACTGCATTCTTCTTCCGTGGCCGCGGGCTTCAGCCCACGACGGCACGCACGACCAGGATCAGCACGCCGATGAACAAACCGGCTGCCAACAACGCGACGATCAGCACGTGCAGCGGATTCAGCTGCGTCGCGTCGGCCTCCAGGTCACGCCGCTTGCGCACCCCGAAAAACGACCACAGCACCGCTTTCAACGCCTGGCCGAACGACCCGCCCCGCTTGCCCTCCGTCATCGCCCCGCCTCCGTCGTCATGCGTCCGGCTTCGCCGCGCCCTGCGCCGCGGTCTTGCCCGGCGCCGGCGCCGGCGTGGCCGGCGTATTCAGCTCGAAGAACGTGTACGACAGCGTGATCGTCTTCACGTCCTTCGGCAGTTTCGGATCGATCACGAACACCACCGGCATCTTGCGCGACTCGTTCGCGGCCAGCGTCTGCTGCGTAAAGCAAAAGCACTCGATCTTCTTGAAGAACTCCGTCGCCTGCTTCGGCGCGTAGCTCGGAATCGCCTGCGCAACGACCGGCCGACCTTGCCCGTTCGTCACGTCGTACACGATCGTCATCAGCTCGCCCGGATGCACGTCGAGACTGTTGTGCTCCGGCTTGAAACCGAGCGGGCCGCGCGCGTTCGCATCGAACTCGACCGACACCGTGCGGCTATAGTCGACCTGCGAGTTCTTCACCTCGCGCTCGCTGACATCGCGCTGCACCAGGTTGTTGATGCCGGTGATCTGGCAGATCGCCCGATACATCGGGATCAGCGCGAAGCCGAAACCGAACATCAGCCCGGCCACGACGAAGAGCTTCACCAGCATCGAACGATTGAATGCGCGATCGACGGCGCCCTCTTCCGGCTTCGACATACGACAACTTCCTCGCTACTGCGTCTGTTGCTGCATCAGTGAGTGGACAGCCACCACTGCTTGATCACGACACCCACAAAAAAAACGGCGGCGATGACGAGCAGGGTGAGGCCGAGCCGCTTGTTGCCCGCGCGGATCTGCTCGGGCGTTCGTCTTTGTTGTGGATTCCGGTTCATCTGATACTTCGGTTCGGCGCCCGCCGCGCCTGCCTGCGCGGCAGGCAGCGGCGGAACGCACGGTGAAACTTACTCGACGTGCGGCGGTTGCTCGAACGTATGGAAGGGTGCCGGGCTCGGCACCGTCCACTCGAGGCCTTCCGCGCCATCCCACGGCTTGTCCGACGCCTTTTCCAGCTCGCCGCCGCCACGGTAGGCCGGCAGCGCGACGGCGAACAGGAAGTACACCTGCGCGAGGCCGAAGCCGAATGCGCCGATCGTCGCCACCTGGTTGAAGTCCGTGAACTGCGCCGGGTAGTCCGCGTAGCGACGCGGCATGCCTGCGAGACCGACGAAGTGCATCGGGAAGAACGTCAGGTTGAAGAAGATCATCGACGCCCAGAAGTGGATCTTGCCGCGCGTCTCGTTGTACATCCAGCCCGTCCACTTCGGCGCCCAGTAGTACCAGCCCGAGAACAGCGCGAACAATGAGCCGGCCACCAGCACGTAGTGGAAGTGCGCCACCACGAAGTAGGTCCCGTGATACTGGATGTCGAGCGGCGCCATCGCGAGCATCAGGCCCGTGAGACCGCCGAACGTGAACACGAACAGGAAGCCGATCGCGAACAGCATCGGGGTTTCGAACGTCATCGAGCCGCGCCACATCGTCGCGAGCCAGTTGAACACCTTCACGCCCGTCGGCACCGCGATCAGCATCGTCGCGTACATGAAGAACAGCTGGCCGGTGACCGGCATGCCCGTTGCGAACATGTGGTGCGCCCAGACCATGAACGACAGGATCGCGATCGAAGCCGTCGCGTACACCATCGAGCTATAGCCGAACAGCGTCTTGCGTGCGAACGCCGGGATCACCTGCGACACGATCCCGAACGCCGGCAGAATCATGATGTACACCTCGGGGTGGCCGAAGAACCAGAAGATGTGCTGGTACATCACCGGGTCGCCGCCGCCTGCCGCGTTGAAGAACGACGTGCCGAAGTGGCGGTCGAACAGCACCATCGTGATCGCGCCTGCCAGAACCGGCATCACGGCGATCAGCAGGTAAGCGGTGATCAGCCACGTCCACGCGAACATCGGCATCTTCATCAGCGTCATGCCCGGTGCGCGCATGTTCAGGATCGTCACGACGATGTTGATCCCGCCCATGATCGACGATGCGCCCATGATGTGGACCGCGAAGATCGCGAAGTCCATGCCCGGGCCCATCTGCGTCGACAGCGGCGCGTACAGCGTCCAGCCGGCGGCCGTCGCGCCGCCCGGCGCGAAGAACGAACCGACCAGCAGCACGGCCGCGACCGGCAGCAGCCAGAAGCTGAAGTTGTTCATCCGCGCGAACGCCATGTCGGACGCGCCGATCTGCAGCGGAATCATCCAGTTCGCGAAGCCGACGAACGCCGGCATGATCGCGCCGAACACCATGATCAGGCCGTGCATCGTCGTGAGTTCGTTGAAGAACTCCGGACGCATGATCTGCAGGCCCGGTTCGAACAGCTCGGCCCGGATGGCGAGCGCCATCACGCCGCCCGACAGGAACATGATGAACGAGAACAACAGGTACAGCGTACCGATGTCCTTGTGGTTGGTGGCGAACAGCCAGCGGCGCCAGCCGTGCGGCATTTCGTGCGCGTGGTCGTCGTGCGCGTGGTCCGCGGCTACGTCGTGCCCGATGCTAGACATGAGAATCTCCTAATGCGAATACGTCGACTAACTCAGCGACACGTCAAGCCGCCGGGCCGATCTCGACACGCCGGGCTTCCTTCGCGTCAGCCCCGCCCGTGATCGTTTCCGGCTTTTTGAGAATAATGTGGTCTTCCGCCACGCCTGCTGCCTTCAGCGCGTCGCGCACGGCTTGTGCGCGATGCTTCGCCAGTTCGGCGTTCGCGTCGGCCGAGCCCGTCTTGTCGGTAAAGCCCGACAGCGCGAGCTTCGCGTCCGGATGTGCCTTCGCATAGTCGGCCGCGGCGGCGATCGCCGCCTTCGCGTCGGCCGGCAGCACGCTCTTGCCCGTCTCGAAGTAGATCGTCGACAGTGCGGCCGAGGCCGCTGCCGCCGGCTGCTCCGCGCCCGACGCAGCCTGCGCCGGTGCCGAAGCGGCTTCCGCCGGCGCCGCTGCCGCTGCGCCCGCCGCGTCTTCCGGCATCTTGCCGTTACGCGCGTCGGCCACTTGCTTCGGCTGCAGCAGGTCGTTCTTGTGGTTGCCCCACGAATTGCGTTCGTACGTGACGACCGACGCGATGTCGAGATCCGACAGCGACGCCCACGACGGCATCGCGCCCTTGCCGTGCAGCACGCGCTCGACGTGGGCGGCGATCGGGCCGTTCACGATCGGGCTGCCGTCCATGGCCGGGAACGCGCCGAGGCCCTTGCCGTTCACCTGGTGGCAGGCCGCGCAGTTCGCCTTGTAGACTTCCTCGCCGTGCGCGACGAGTTCAGCCATCGTGTAGACCTTGTTCGGATCGACTGCGGCGCTGGCCAGCTTGGCCTTCTGCGCGGTGACCCACTTCGCGTAGTCGTCATCCGACAGGACTTCGACCACGACCGGCATGTACGCGTGTTCCTTGCCGCACAGCTCGGTACAGAAACCGCGGAACGTACCGACCTTGTCGGCCTTGAACCACGTGTCGCGCACGAAGCCGGGGATCGCATCCTGCTTCACGCCGAACGCGGGCACGTACCACGAGTGGACGACGTCGTTCGCGGTCGTGATGATGCGGATCTTCTTGTTGACCGGCACGACGAGCGGGTTGTCGACTTCCTGCAGATAGGTGTCGGTGATCGGCTTCTTGCCCATCACTTCGTCACGCGGGGTGCTGAGCGTCGACAGGAAGCCGATGCCCTCGCCCGGGCCCTTCACGTAGTCGTAGCCCCACTTCCACTGGTAGCCGGTGACCTTGATCGTGAGATCGGCGTTCGTCGTGTCCTTCATCGCGACGACGGCCTTCGTCGCCGGCAGCGCCATCAGCACGACGATGACGAACGGCACGATCGTCCAGATGATCTCGACGGTCGTGCTTTCATGGAAATTGGCGGCCTTGTGGCCCTTGGATTTGCGGTGCGCGAAGATCGAATAGAACATCACGCCGAACACGCCGACGAAGATCACCGTACACAGGATGAGCATCATCGTGTGGAGATCGTAGAGCTCCTCGGCGATCTTCGTGACAGGCGGCTGAAAGTTGATCTCGTTGACACGGGGGCCGCCCGGGCTATCACCGACCGCCAGGGCGGCACCGGCAAAGAGCAATCCGCTGCATGCCAGCACGCCCGCGAGGGCTCGCTTGATTGTTTTCATAGCATCCTTACCCAAAATTTCCATTCAAACCCTCCCCCGTCGCAAGCGACCGGCCCTATCCGCCGGTGCCCGCGCCTCGTCAGCCGCAGCGCCTGAGCGATACGCGCAGTTCGTCGGCGAACTGCGCCCGCTTGTACTGCGCGAGATGCTGACCGATTACGACGGTCTGCCCGCGCGATACCAGCCGAATCGGATCGCGTGGCGTCGCACCCGGCTCGACCCGCACCCAGCGCGGGTTGAATTCGATCTGCGTGAGCCGCTCCGCATCCATCCGCTCGATCACGAGCCGGTGCGGATACAGCCTGATGCGTTCGTAATCGACCGCATGGCGAGCATAGATCGCAAATGCGACACCCACAGCCAGCAACTCGATTCCGGTGAAGGGCATGACGAGCCAAGCCCCCCGCCACATCAGCAATGTCGCGATCACCAGCGAGAAGCCCGCGAGCGACGCATAAAACAGCACGAACTGGCGCGGCGACGCCGAACAGTTGCGTTTCATCAGCCAGTCCTCGAGGACCGGCTCGCCGTTCGTCGTCTCCGCCAACACCCTCGCTGCTTCCATCGCCGCCTCACGCGAATGGCATGCGATGCATGCCTGCATCGGACTCGTCGGCCCGTATTGCGGGGACCCCGGGACGACAAGCTGACGCATTATAGGCGGGTTCAATGGCATCCACAAGCAAGCGACTATCGGCCCGCGAGCCAAGCGCGACAAGCTTTCCGGCCATTTTAGGCGCCAATTCGACCCCGCTTTGCGCCGCTAATTTCAGACATAACAAAACCCCTCTTTACCGCTTTACCGATTCTTCGGACGCCCCTTTCCGATGTCCTCGATGCGCACGATCCCGTGCCCTTCGGCGGTCGTGCGCGGCACGGCCTTCCACGCGTGGCCGTAGATCACTTCGAACGTCAGCGGAATCGTGCCGTCCTCGCGCCGGCGGGCCTCCAGCGCGTCGCCGAGCGCCGCGCGAAAGCGCCGCGACGCGCGCTGCGGCGCCTCGCGGTCGAACGGATAGGCGCCCCAGCGGCGCACGTCGGCCAGCAGCGAGTCGGGGGATTTGTAGGTGACGGTCAGCACTTCCTGATCCATCACGGGAATCTCGAAGCCGCTCTCGACGAGCATGTCGCCGAGGTCGTGCATGTCGACGAAATCGATCACGCGCGCGGCGGGCGGCGCCATGCCCAGCGCCGCTTCGGCGTCCGCGCAGGCCGCGCGCAGTTCGCGCAGCGTATCGGGGCCGAGCGTGCTGAACATCAGCAGCCCGTTCACGCGCAGCACGCGCTGCCATTCGGGCAGCACCGCGTCCGGGCGCGAATGCCAGTGGAGGGCGAGATTCGACCAGATCAGGTCGAACGCGCCGCCGGGGAACGGCAGCGCGGCGAAATCGGCCTGCGCGACGCGCGGGCCGCGCGGGCCCAGTGCGCGGCCAAGCGAGGCCGGCAGCCAGCGGCGCCAGCTCGTCTGCTCGACCTCGCGCTGCCCTGCTCGCGCGAGCATCGCGCCGGACAGGTCGACGCCGAACACGGGCGCCTCGGGAAAGCGCGCGCGCAGCGCCGGCAGGTCGTCGCCCGGGCCGCAGCCCGCGTCCAGCACGGCTGCGGGGCTCACCTTGATGTATTCGAGGCGCTCGTTCATGCGCTGCGCGATCTCGCGCGGCAGGAACGCGACCGCATCGAACGTGGCGGCACGGCGATCGAAGATCCGCCGCAGGCGCCTTGCGTCATTGGCCGGACGGCCGGTTGAAGTCGAAGCTGGGGACATGTCGGGCACACTGGCGAAGAGCCCGAAGTATACTCGCTCGCCTCGCAGGCTTCATTGAGGCGGGGTGTCAGGAGTGTTGCAATGATCCGCCGTTCCGCCCCGCGCACGATGCGCGTCGCTTTGTCGCAGGTTCGCGCGCTGGCAACGCGCGTCGCCGCGGTCGCGCTGCCGAATCGCTGCGCACTGTGCGGCAATTTGTCACACGCCGTGATTTGCGGTGCTTGCGACGCCGCGTACTGGAATGAAGCGCGGCTGCGCTGCGACGTCTGCGCGCTGCCGCTGGGCATCGGGCCATCGCGTTCGCCCCTGCTACGTGGCGCTCGCGCCGGCCGCGTTACCGCATACCGTTGCGACGCGTGCCGCACGGCGCCGCCGCCGTTCGATGCGACGCTCGCGCTGGCGGATTACCGCGCACCGCTCGACGGGCTCGCGCGCGGCCTGAAGTTTCACCGGCAACTCGCGCTCGGCACCGAATTCGCGGCGCGGCTCGCCCGGTTGATCGACGATACACCCGGCGCCGGCGGCTTCGACCTGGTGGCGCCCGTGCCGCTGTCGCACCGGCGGCTCGTTGCGCGCGGCTACAACCAGGCGTGGGCGATCGCGCGTCCGCTCGCGCG
>NZ_JAAGPC010000167.1:0-240 GCF_017104595.1 Burkholderia sp. Tr-20390
TGGAAAAAAAAAAAAAAAAAAAAAAAAACAAAACAACACATTCCTTCCCTTACACTACTCCGATTTCTGCGACTGGTTCCTCCCAGTGCTGTATCTCTCATTTTATCCGTTTTGCGTGTACCTGCGCTATGTATGGCTCGTTTGTAGCGTACACTCAGCATTCGCCTTACATACTAATCTGTCACTATCTGCAACTTCTATTACTGATGAACTCGCTACGTTGCTCTCACATTTCCACTT
>NZ_JAAGPC010000168.1:0-19550 GCF_017104595.1 Burkholderia sp. Tr-20390
CGGCCGCGCTCGCGCAGGAGTTCGACGGCGCGGCGCGCACGCGCGCATTCAGCCTGCTCGGCACGACCTTCGGCATCGGGCTCGCGTTCGGGCCGGTGCTCGCCGGCGCGCTGATCGGGCAATACGGCTGGCGCGCGATCTTCGTGACGAGCGCGGTGGCCGGCGGGCTGTCGCTCGTATTCGGGCTGCCGCGCATGCACGAGTCGCGCGACCCGCATGCGACGGGGCTCGACTGGCCCGGCACGGCCGCGTTCACCACCGCGCTGACGCTGTTCACGTTCGGCGTGATCGAGGCGCCCGCGCGCGGCTGGTCGAGCCCGCTGGTGATCGCGCTGCTGGCAGGCGCGGCGCTCGGCGCGGGCGCGTTCGTCGCGATCGAGACGCGCGTCGCGCGGCCGATGCTTGACCTGTCGCTGTTCCGGATCGCGCGCTTCGTCGGCGTGCAGGTGCTGCCGGTGTCGACCTGCTGCTGCTATATCGTGCTGCTCGTCGTGCTGCCGCTGCGCTTCATCGGTATCGACGGCTTCAGCGAGATCGACGCCGGCTGGCTGATGCTCGCGATTTCCGCGCCGATGCTGATCGTGCCGTTCATCGCGGCGACGCTCACGCGCTGGCTGTCGGCCGGCGTGATCTCGGGGTTCGGGCTCCTGATCGCGGCAGCCGGGCTCGTGTGGCTGGGCATCGCGCTGCGCGGCGGCGCGGGGGCCGCGGCGATCGCGCCGATGATCGTGATCGGCGTCGGGGCCGGGATGCCGTGGGGGCTGATGGACGGGCTGTCGGTGAGCGTCGTGCCGAAGGAGCGCGCGGGGATGGCGACGGGGATCTTCAGCACGACGCGCGTGGCTGGCGAAGGGATCGCGCTCGCGATCGTCGGTGCGGTGCTGGCTGGGCTCGCGCGGACGGGGCTGATGCAGGCGGCGGGCGCCGCCGGCACGCCTGAAGCGACGCTGCGTGCGGCGGCGCGGCTCGCGACCGGTGATCTCGCGGGTGCGGCGGTTGCGTTGCCGGGAGTCGGGCATGCGGCGCTGCTCGCGAGTTACACGCATGCGTTCGATCGGTTGTTGATCGGACTGGCGGTCGTGACGGTGCTGTGTGCGGGGGTGGTGTTTGCGTTTCTGGGTGGGCGACCGGCGGCGACTGAAACGGATGACGACACTGACGAGCACGTGCATGCCGACGTGTCGGCGCGCAGCCGGATCGAACCAGCTTGTGCGGAGATGCCCGCGCGTTGAGCGTCGCGTCGTCGCGCACGGACGCTCCGGCCACGGCGGCCGGAGCGTCGTCCATCCTGGTTCATCATCGCCGCATTCGCACGCTGACGATCCGCCTTGCCCCTCAAGCCAGCACCAGCGGCGGCAGCGTCGCATCCGCCCGTGCCTGGGCATGCGCCACTTCAACCACCACATAGCGCCGCGCATCGGGCCACAGATGCGCATGGCTTCCCGCCTCCTCGTCGATCGTCGCATGGCCCTGCACGAGCCAGGTCGTCTGCCGCACGAAGTCGACGAACAGCAGCGCGATGGCCGGATTCACCAGCAGGTTGCCGATCGTGTTGAACAGGTGGTTGCCCGCGAAGTCGGGCAGCACGAGCGTGCGTCGGTCGGGCAGGTCGACGAGCGGCTCGAACGAGCCGTCCGCGCGCGGCTGGCGGCCGCGGTACGAGCAGTCGCTGTTGCCGGCCGCGTCGGCGGTCGCGACGATCAGGAACGCCTGCTCGCGGATGAACGCGATGGCGTCGTCGGTCAGGGGGCCGCGGTCGTTCATGGTGTCGGTCGGCGCACGCGCCGCTGCATGGGAATGCGAACGGCGCACGCAAGCGACATGCCACGCGGCCCGGCCTGCCTCCGCGCGCGGATGCACCCGCGCACTGTGGAGATTTCGAACACCGTCCGGGCGTGCTGCGCAACCATGCTGTTCAGAATCGGCACACCCGCCATGCTGCGTCGGTGAACACGGCACGGTGCGCACGCGGGCCGGCCGCGGTTGCCGTGCTTCCGTCCTGTTTGGCACGCATGTTGCGTAAACGAGGGCAGCGCAATTCCAACCGGCGCTGTACTCACACAAGCACGATGAACAGGAGACATGTATGAACCCGTTTGACCTGAAGCAACTGGGCCTCGACGTCGAATACCCGTACCGTCAGCAATACGACAACTACATCGGCGGCAAGTGGGTTCCGCCGGTGAAAGGTGAGTACTTCGAGAACGTGTCGCCGATCAACGGCCAGCCGTTCTGTCGCATCCCGCGCTCGGGCGCCGACGACATCGAGCTCGCGCTCGACGCCGCGCATGCCGCACGCCGCAAGTGGGGCAAGACGTCGGTTGCCGAGCGCGCGAACCTGCTGCTCGCCGCCGCCGACCGGATGGAAAAGAACCTGAAGCTGCTGGCCGTGGCCGAGACGATCGACAACGGCAAGCCGCTGCGCGAGACGATGGCGGCCGACCTGCCGCTCGCGATCGACCACTTCCGCTATTTCGCGGGCTGCATCCGCGCGCAGGAAGGCGGCATCTCCGAAATCGACGACAACACCGTCGCGTACCACTTCCACGAGCCGCTCGGCGTCGTCGGCCAGATCATCCCGTGGAACTTCCCGCTGCTGATGGCCGCATGGAAGCTCGCGCCGGCGCTCGCGGCCGGCTGCTGCGTGGTGATGAAGCCGGCCGAGCAGACGCCCGCGTCGGTGCTGGTGCTGATGGAGCTGATCGGCGACCTGTTCCCGGCCGGCACGATCAACATCGTGAACGGCTTCGGCAAGGAAGCGGGCGAAGCGCTCGCGACCAGCAAGCGCATCGCGAAGATCGCGTTCACCGGCTCGACGCCGGTCGGCAAGCACATCCTGCGCGCGGCGGCCGACAGCCTGATCCCGTCGACGGTCGAACTGGGCGGCAAGAGCCCGAACATCTTCTTCGCCGACGTGCTCGACCAGGACGACGCGTTCCTCGACAAGGCGCTCGAAGGGCTCGCGATGTTCGCGCTGAACCAGGGCGAAGTGTGCACGTGCCCGTCGCGGATCCTGATCCAGGAATCGATCTACGAGAAGTTCATCGAGAAGGCGGTCGCGCGGGTCGAGCGCATCAAGGCCGGCCATCCGCTCGACCTGCAGACGATGATCGGCGCGCAGGCGTCGCAGCAGCAGCTCGACAAGATCCTGTCGTACATCGACATCGGCCGCGGCGAAGGCGCGCAATGCCTGACCGGCGGCGAGCGCACGGCACCGGCGGCGGAACTCGGCACGGGCTACTACGTGAAGCCGACGATGCTGCTCGGCAACAACAAGATGCGCGTGTTCCAGGAAGAGATCTTCGGGCCGGTCGCGTCGGTGATGACGTTCAAGGACGAGCAGGACGCGATCGAACTCGCGAACGACACGTTCTACGGGCTCGGCGCGGGCGTGTGGACGCGCAACGGCACGCGCGCGTACCGGATGGGCCGCGAGGTCGAAGCCGGCCGCGTGTGGACCAACTGCTACCACCTGTATCCCGCGCATGCGGCGTTCGGTGGCTACAAGCAGTCGGGGATCGGCCGCGAGACGCACAAGATGGCGCTGTCGAACTATCAGCAGACGAAGTGCCTGCTGGTGAGCTATCAGGCCGAGGCGCTCGGGTTCTTCTGATCCGTGCGCGGGCGTCCTGGCCGGCCGGCGGTGGTATGCGTCGGCCGGTCGGGGCGCTGTCTCGAGCGGTAAAGCTTCGGATACCGGAGGGTCGTCGGACGCGTGTCGCGCCGGGCGGCGGTGGCTGCCTGGCCGACGACCGGTGCGCGGATGCGTGCGGCGCGACCGACCGGCGATCCGGAGCTTGACCGTTTCCGCCCATTCGCATTTGCAATCTGGTTCCGGCCGCGGATTGTCGCGGTCTTCGCCGGAAACGATACCGATGGTCGTTTGCTCGCGGCGGCAAGTCGAGCCGGCGCACCGGACGTAAAACTCCATGTCAGAACCGCCCCGATCCTATCCGCGCCATCCCGTGTTCCACGCGGGTGAACTCGACGCGCATCACCGCTTCGGCGTCGCCGACGAGGCCGAGCGGATGAGCGACGTCGTGACGACGCGGCTGAGCATGGGCGTGCGGCAGTTCATCGAGACGCAGCCATTCATGTTCGTCGGCACGGCGTGCGGCGGGCAGGCGGGCGTGACCTGCGACATCGTGCAGAGCCGGCGCAACGCGAACGGTGACCTGCTGCCGGTCGTGCGCGTGATCGATACGAAGACGCTGCGCTTCGTGTTGCCGGTGTACGGCGAGAGCGACGGTGGCCGGATCGATGCGGCGCGGTGTAATGGCAGCGGCGTCGGGTTGCTGTTCGTCGACTTCGTGCGCGGTATCCGTTACCGGATCAACGGGCGCGCGACGCTGCGGACGGATCTGTCCGAGGCGGACGCGGCGCCGTGGCCGGCCGGCAGCGCGATCGTCGAGTTGGCGGTCGCGCAGGCGTACGGCAATTGCGGCACGCGCGTCGTGCGGTTGCGGCCCGCGAACGGTGGCTAGCCGGCCGTCGCGCATTGCCGGGCGGGCGGCGCGTACCGGATGCGCCGGCGCGGCGCGTGCCGCACCGACGGGGTGCGTGCGACAAGGCGTTCGGGCATGCCCGCATGGCGCGTCCGTGCCGCGCAGCGTCGAATGACGGACTTTGCGCGGGTCGCGCGCTGTTCGGCACGGGACTTGCGTGGCAGGTGCGGTTCCGGGCAGGTGAGGGAGGACACGATGGACCAATACGTGGCGTGCAGCGAAGAACCGACGGCCGAAGACACGCGGCGCAACGCGCAGGGCGACGATGCGCTGGCCGGGCAGGCGGTCGTCAGCGTCGCGCATGACGCCGACGAGCAGGCGCGCAACCTGATCGGCTGGCGGCAGACCTACGACCAGCTCGCGGCCGGCCGATTCGTCGGCACATTGACCGAGCTGCCGCTCGACACGATGAAGCTGTTTCGCGAATCGACGAGCCACCTGCTGCGCCAGGCGTGTGAGGTGCGCGGCGACGCGTACTGGTTCGGCATCCCGCTCGTGAGCGACGGCACCGCGCGCGTCGATGCGTGCCGCATCGGGCCGGGTGCGCTCGCGTTCCGGCCCGGCAACGTCGAATTCGAACTGGTGACGCCCGCGCAGTTCTCGATCTACGGCGTCGTCGTGCGCGGCGACGTGCTGCGCCGCTATGCGGAAGAGGTCGAACACCGCGCGCTCGACGAGCGGCTGTTCACGCAGCGCGTGATGCAGGTTGGCGATGCGCGGCTCGCGCGCCTGTGCGCGCTGCTCGGCCGCCGGCTCGACGGCGCGATGGCGATGGCCGGCCCGCTGGCCGATGCGCAGCGCGACGACCTGCAGGCCGAGGTGCTGGCTGCGCTGTTCGACGCGTGCGCGCAGCCGGCCGACGACGATTCGGGCCGTGCGCCGTCGATGCGCCGCTGGATCGTCGAACAGGCGCGCGACTACGTGCTCGCGCACCGCACGCGCCCGGTCGGCGTGCCCGAGCTGTGCGAGCAGTTGCACGTGAGCCGGCGCACGCTGCAGTACTGCTTCCAGGACGTGCTCGGCATGGCGCCCGCGACCTATCTGCGCACGTTGCGGCTGAACGGCGCGCGGCGCGACCTGTGCGGCCGCGCTGCCGGTTCGGTGCAGGACGTGGCGGAGGCGTGGGGCTTCTGGCATCTCAGCCAGTTCGCGACGGATTACCGGCGGCTGTTCGGCAAGCGGCCGTCGGAGACGCTGCGCGAGCGCGGGGTGATGGCGGCGGGGTGAGCGCGGGTTGGTAGTCGAAGTGGTTCTGGTTTAGACGCCGCATTCGGCACCGGCTCAGGCTCAGGCTCAGGCTCAGGCTCAGGCTCAGGCTCAGGCTCAGGCTCAGGCGACACGTCCACGCAGCGACGCTTTCAGCCTCGCAACCGGCCGCCGCTCCCGGTTTCCCTATTCGGCCGTAGCCGCCGTTTCGCGCGGCGCGGGCCACGCCAGCGCATCCCAGTCGATCGCGCGATAGGCGGCCTCGACCGCCGCGAGATCGGCCGGCCGTTCGCTGCGATGCATCCCGCGCAATTCAGCGGGCACGTCGAGCGCGACCGGCACGCAATGCGGATAGTCGCGCACGCGCAGCGTCGGCCCGATCGTCGTGAAGCACGCGAGCGTCGGCACGTCGAAACCGTCGGCGAGATGCAGCGCTGCCGTGTCGGGCGCGAACAGCACGCTGGCACCCTTGATCCATGCCATGAACCGGGCCGTACCGCCGGCCGCATCGGCGCTCACGTCGACATAGGCGGGATGCGCGACGGGCCAGAACCCGGCTACCGGCAACCCGTAGCGCTGCACGAGCTGCTCGACGATCGTCGCCTGCAGTGCCGGCGGCACGCTGCGCAACGCGGTGCTCGCGGTCGCGCAGAACAGCACGTACGGGCGTTGCCATTGCGCAGGCAACGCAGGCAGCGGCAACTGCGCGAGCCAGCGGTTGCGCTTGGCCGACGCCGGCACCGACGCGGGCTCCACGCCGAGCGCGTCGAGGAAGAAGTCGATCATCGGCAGCCGCGCGAACGCGGGCCAGTACAGGTGATTGCCGACGTCGATGCACGGCGCGTCCGCCGGCAGCGCGCCGGCGGGGTACGGCAGTGCGCGCGACGGCGCGACGCTGTCGGCAGCGAGCGCATACAGCGCCTCGACATAACCCGGCGCGCAGGCCGGTCGATACAGCGTGAAGTGCAGGCCCGGGTGCGCGGCGCGCAACGCGGCGAGTGCCGTGAGCCCGATCACCGAATCGCCGAGCGTGACACCCATCCCGTTGATCACGTGTACGTGCCGTGCACGGTCGTAGTCGAGCCTGAACGGCTGGTGCGCGGCGTGCAGCAGGCCACGTGCGGGCGCGGCCGGCACGTGGCCGACAGCACGCGCGCCGCCGTGCTCCAGGTCGTAAGGCGCGACGAGCGTGCCGTCCGGCGCGAGCAGCGTGCCGGGGTACGTGAGTGCGGCGTCGTGCGACAGCGCGACGGCGTGCGGCGCGGCGTGCATGTCCACCGTCACCCACCGCGTGCGCGGCGGCCCTGTTCGCGGATCTGTTCGAGTGTCGCGGCCGGCGTGCTGGCGTCCTGAGGGATGCGGATCTCGATCAGCGCGGGCAGCCCGCAGGTCAGTGCGCGCTCGAGCGCGGGCGCGAAATCGGCGGTGCGCTCGACGGTCTCGCCATGTGCGCCGAACGCACGCGCATACGCGGCGAAATCGGGATTCGTGAGCCCCGTGCCATGCACGCGCCCCGGGTAGTTGCGTTCCTGATGCATGCGGATCGTGCCGAAATGCCCGTTGTTGACGACGATCACGACGATGTTCAGCCCGTACTGCATCGCGGTCGCGAGCTCGTTGCCGGCCATCATGAAGCAGCCGTCGCCCGCGAGCGCGACGACGGCGCGCGACGGGTACAGCGACTTCGCGGCAAGCGCGGCCGGCACGCCGTAGCCCATCGCGCCGCTGGTCGGCGCGAGCTGAGAGCGGAAGTGCCGGTACGCGAAGTGGCGATGCAGCCAGATCGCATAGTTGCCGGCGCCGTTGGTGAGGATCGCGTCATGCGGCAGGCGCTCGCGCAGTTGCACCATCACGTCGCCGAGCTGGACGTCGCCGGGCATCGGCAGCGGCGCATGCCATTCGCGATACGCGCGATGCGCGTCGGCAGCGGTGCCGGCCCATGCGGGGTGTTCGGGCGGCTCGAGCGCGGCGAGCGGCGCGGCGATTTCGGGCATGCCCGACACGATCGGCAGGTCGGCCGCATACACGCGGCCAAGCTCGTCCGCGCCCTGATGTACGTGGATCAGCGTCTGGCGCGTCTTCGGGATGTCGAGCAGCGTGTAGCCGCCGGTCGTCGCTTCGCCGAGGCGCGGCCCGATCACGAGCAGCAGGTCGGCGTCGCGGATGCGCTTCGCGAGCGCGGGGTTGATCCCGAGCCCGACGTCGCCGGCGTAATTCGGGTGCGCGTTGTCGATCGTGTCCTGGTAGCGGAACGCACAGGCCACCGGCAGCTGCCAGCGCTCGACGAAGGTGCGCAGGTTCGCGCACGCGTCGGGTGTCCAGCCGCTGCCGCCGACGATCGCGAACGGCCGCTCGGCGCGCGCGAGCCGCTCGCGCAGCTCGTCGAGCTGCGCGGCCGACGGCGCGGCCGCGACGCGTTTCGCGGCCGGCACGACCGGCTGCGGCGCGCACGCTTCGGACAGCACGTCTTCCGGCAGCGCGAGCACGACCGGGCCGGGGCGGCCGGACGTCGCGACGTGGAACGCATGGCTCAGGTATTCGGGGATACGACGCGGGTCGTCGATCTGCGCGACCCATTTCGCCATCTGGCCGAACATCCGCCGGTAGTCGATTTCCTGGAAGGCTTCGCGGTCGAGGTGCTCGCGTGCGCACTGGCCGACGAACAGGATCATCGGCGTCGAATCCTGGAACGCGGTGTGCACGCCGATCGACGCATGGGTCGCGCCGGGGCCGCGTGTGACGAACGCGATGCCGGGGCGGCCGGTGAGCTTGCCGACGGCCTCGGCCATGTTCGCGGCGGCCGCCTCGTGGCGGCAGACGACCGTCTGGATGCGCGCGGTGTCGTCCGCCAGCGCATCGAGTACGGCGAGGAAACTCTCGCCCGGCACGCAGAACACGCGTTCGACGTGATTGGCGAGCAACGCATCGACGAGCAGTCGCGCGCCGGTGGTGGCGGGCTGCTCGAGATCCTTGGAATGCGACATGGGCTGCCGTCTCCCTGGGTAGCGGGACGTACAGCTTACGCCGGTTGGCGGGGCGCCGGTACGCCGGCTGCTGAAAAGTGTCGGAACGAGGGGGAATAGATCGGACGGCCGTGGAGAAGGGAAGGCATGCTGGATCGCCGGTGGTGCGCGATGGCCAAAAGGCCGGCTTGTGGGCGATAGCCCGATGATGGAAAGTAGGGGCAACAAGGATCCAGCCAAATTTCCGTTTCACCCTCCGCGAATATGTCGCCCAATTAACAATAAAATGGGAACTCATTCAATAGTAAAATTTGCGTCGAAACGACTGACGAAATCAAGGAACGGCATGACAACCGAGACGATCGACCAGAAGACGCTCACCCAGCTCGTCGAAGCGGGCGCCGTACGTGCGGCGCGAGTGGTCGGCTGCGGCAACGGCTGGGCGCTGTCGGCCCGCTGTGGTGCGAACGACCGCTTCCTGTCGGCCAAACGCGGCGATGTGCGCGTGTTCCGTCGCTTTGAAACGCTGGTCGGCTTTTTGCGCGACATCGGCATCAGCCGGTTCGATGTCGATGCGGCCGGCTTCGATCCGGAGGCGCCCGGCCGGACGACCCGGCCCGATCGTGCCGAGGCGCTGAAAGTGGCCCACGAAGCGGCCGCTCACGATCGCTGGTTTCGCGAGCAGGTGCAGCAGGCGCTGGACGACCCGCGCCCCTCGATTCCCGACGCAGAAGTCAGGGCCGGGTTTGAGGCACGTCGCGATGCGCTGCGTCGGAGGATTGCCGGCAAGCAGGGTGATGCTTCTTGACCCTCGCACTGCACTGGCATCCGAAGGCGTACGAGGATCGCGTTGCGATCCTCGACTATATCGGTCAGGACAATCCACTGGCCGCGCTGGAACTGGACGAACTGCTGGAGGCAAAGGCCGCGTCGCTGCCGGCGCGCGCGGAGCTGTATCGACTGGGGCGCGTGCCGGACACGCGCGAACTGGTGATCGCGCCGAATTATGTACTGGTGTATCGCATTCGGCCAGCCGACGGCATCGTGGAGATTCTCCGTGTACTGCATGCGCGCCGGCAGTGGCCGTGACGCGCCGCACTCAGCACTCGACGATATTCACCGCCAGCCCGCCGCGCGACGTTTCCTTGTACTTCGTCTTCATGTCGGCACCCGTCTCGCGCATCGTCTTGATCACGGAGTCGAGCGACACGTAGTGCGAGCCGTCCCCGCGCAGCGCCATGCGCGCCGCGTTGACCGCCTTCACCGACGCCATCGCGTTGCGCTCGATGCACGGGATCTGCACCATCCCGCCGACCGGGTCGCAGGTGAGGCCGAGGTTGTGTTCCATCCCGATCTCGGCCGCGTTCTCGACCTGTTGCGGCGTGCCGCCGAGTACGGCCGCGAGCGCGCCGGCCGCCATCGAGCACGCGACGCCCACTTCGCCTTGGCAACCGACTTCCGCGCCGGAGATCGACGCATTCAGCTTGTAAAGAATGCCGATCGCGGCGGCCGTCAGCAGGAAGTCGATCACGCCCTGTTCGTTCGCGCCGGGCGTGAAGCGCGTGTAGTAGTGCAGCACGGCCGGGATGATGCCGGCCGCACCGTTGGTCGGCGCGGTGACGACGCGGCCGCCGGCCGCGTTTTCCTCGTTGACCGCGATCGCGTACAGGTTGATCCAGTCGATCATCGACAGCGGATCCTGCAGCGCGCGCTCGGGGCTGCCCGTCAGCGTGCGGTACAGCTGCGGCGCGCGGCGCTTGACCTGGAACGGGCCGGGCAGGTTGCCGTCGGCTTCCGGGTTGCCGATCCCGCAGCCGCGCGACACGCACGACTGCATCACGGCCCAGATCTTCAGCAGGCCGTCGCGCGTCTCTTCCTCGGTGTGCCACGCGCGCTCGTTTTCCCACATCAGCTGCGCGATCGACTTGCCGGTCGACTCGGTCAGCGCGAGCAGCTCGGCGCCGGTGCGGAACGGGTGGGTCATCTGCTCGGCCGCGCTCAGCACCTTCGTGTTGGGCGCGCCGGCCGTCACGACGAAGCCGCCGCCGACCGACAGGTAGGTGCGCTCGACCAGCACGTTGCCGCTCGCGTCGGACGCGCGCAGCTTCATCCCGTTCGGGTGCTCGGGCAGCGCCTGACGGTAGAACGCGATGTTCTCCTTCAGCACGAACGGCACCGGATGCGTGCCGAGCAGCGCGAGCTGCTTCGATTTGCGGATGTCTTCCAGCCGCGCGTCGATCGTGTCGGGATCGACGGTGTCGGGCGCGTCGCCGAGCAGGCCGAGCATCACGCCGCGATCGGTGCCGTGGCCCTTGCCGGTCGCGCCGAGCGAGCCGTACAGCTCGACCTTCACGTGGGCCGTCGCCGCGAGTTGCCCGTCACGCTCGAGTCCCTGGACGAACATCAGCGCCGCGCGCATCGGCCCGACCGTATGCGAGCTGGACGGACCGATGCCGATCTTGAAGAGGTCAAAGACGCTGACTGCCATAGTGATTTCTGCCTTGCTTTAAGAATAATGCTAGCGCGCCTGCAATGGCAGGCACGCGGCGAGCCATGCGGGCGGCGTTGGGGAAAGCTGCTGCGCGACGCGGGCGTAGCGCCCGTCGAGCCGCGCGGCCAGATGAAAGAGTTCGGTGGCGTTTTTCGGGTCCCACTGCCCCGTGTAGCCCGGCAGGCCGGCCTCGCGGCGCTTCGCGTCGAACGGCACCGGCGAATTCACGAATTCCTCGTGCGTTTTTTCGCCGAGCGCGTACGGCACGAGCCAGTCGAGCGCGGCCGCGAGCGACGCGCCGTTCGCGCCCCGTTCGCGCAGCCAGTTGCGGTTGAAGCGGCGCGCGGCGAGCGCGGCCGTCACCAGCGGCTGCAGGTCGTAGACCGCGTAATGCAGCGCATCGCGTTCCTCGAAATCCCAGGTCTTGCCGTCCGGGCCGATGTTGTCGGCGAGATGCTCGACGAACAGCCGCTGCGCGGCGTTCATCATCTTGCGGTCGCCGAGCGTGAACGCGGACAGCGCGATCAGCTTGATCCGGTGGCTCTGCCAGTTGTTGCGCCAGGTGCCCGTGAGCGGACGCTTCTGCGCGTCGATCTGCGCGACGTAGCCGGCGCCGAGCTTCGCGATGAACGCGGCCGTCGCGTTGCGGGTCTTCACCGGCAGCGCGCTCGCGGTCATGTCGTACGCGACGATCAGGCTTTCGAAGCGCGTCTCGTCGATCGGGTTGAAGCTCGGCTGGTAGGTCGCGACCCACGCGGACAGGAAGCGGTCGACGAGCTGCAGGTAGCGCGGCGCGTTCGTCACGCGCCACGCGAGCGCGGCATCGCGCATCAGGTCGAGATCCTTCAGCGCGGCGGCACTCTGGTCGTAGATGCCTTCATGCGGCAGCGTGCCCTCGGTGTGCACGCGCGCCATCGCCTTCGGCTGCTCGCCGATGCGCGCGTCGACGCTGCGGATCAGTGCCTGGATGCCCGGCTCGGCCTGTGTCGTCTCGCTCGCCTGCAGTGCCGGCGCCGCGCAGAAATTCATCGCCGCGCGCGCGCTGCCGGACGCGCCGAGACCGGCGGCGGCAAACGACAGCGACGCGACGAGCATCGGCACGACGCGGCGCGCGCGCGGCCGCCCTTGCATTGCACCATGGCCCGGAAACATCGGACGCACCATGCGGAACTCCTTCTTTGGCTGGATCGCGTGTGATGTTAGCCGGATTGGCGGACGAACGTGAACCGGTTCGAGCGGCGAACAAAAAACCGCACGCAACTCCGGGTTGCGTGCGGTGCGGTCACCATCCGGCGGCTCCTGGCCTGGCGTGCGTTATGCGTATTCCGACATCGGCACGCACGAGCAGAACAGGTTGCGGTCGCCGTAGACGTTGTCCGCGCGGCCGACCGGCGGCCAGTACTTGTTCGTGCCCAGCGACGCCACCGGGTACGCAGCCTGCTCGCGCGAGTACGCGTGCGGCCATTCGTTCGCGGTGACGACGGCCGCGGTGTGCGGTGCGTGACGCAGCGGGTTGTCCTCGCGGTCGGCGCGGCCTTCCTCGACGGCGCGGATTTCGTCGCGGATCGCGATCATCGCGGCGATGAAGCGGTCGAGTTCTTCCTGCGATTCCGATTCGGTCGGCTCGACCATCAGCGTGCCCGGCACCGGGAAGCTCATCGTCGGCGCGTGGAAGCCATAGTCCATCAGGCGCTTCGCGACGTCGTCGACGGTGATGCCGCTCGATTCCTTGATCGGACGCAGGTCGAGAATGCACTCGTGCGCGACCAGCCCGCCCGGGCCCGAATACAGCACCGGGTAGTGCGGCGCGAGGCGCTTCGCGATGTAGTTCGCGTTGAGGATCGCGGTTTCCGTCGCGGCGGTCAGGTTCTTCGCGCCCATCATCGCGATGTACATCCACGAGATCGGCAGGATCGACGCCGAACCGTACGGCGCGGCCGATACCGCGCCGATGCCGTCTTCCTCACGCGTGTAGCCGGTCGAACGCTGGTTCGGCAGGAACTTCGCGAGGTGCGCGCCGACCGCGACCGGACCGACGCCCGGGCCGCCACCGCCGTGCGGGATGCAGAAGGTCTTGTGCAGGTTCAGGTGCGACACGTCGCCGCCGAACTGGCCCGGCGCGGTCAGGCCGACCATCGCGTTCATGTTCGCGCCGTCGACGTACACCTGGCCGCCGTGCGCATGGACGATCTCGCAGATCTCGCGGACGTTCTGCTCGAACACGCCGTGCGTCGACGGGTACGTGATCATGATTGCCGCGAGGTCCTTCGCGTGCGCGTCGGCCTTCGCCTTCAGATCGGCGATGTCGACGTTGCCCTGTGCATCGCATGCGACGACCACGACCTTCATGCCGGCCATGTGCGCGGATGCCGGGTTCGTGCCGTGGGCGGACGCCGGGATCAGGCACACGTCGCGATGGGCTTCGCCGCGCGATGCGTGGTAAGCGTGAATGATCAGCAGGCCCGCGTACTCGCCCTGCGAGCCCGCGTTCGGCTGCAGCGACACGGCCGCGTAGCCGGTGGCCGCGACGAGCATCTGCTCGAGCTGGTCGATCATCTCGCGGTAGCCGACGGTCTGGTCGGCCGGCGCGAACGGGTGGATCCGGCCGAACTCGGGCCACGTGACGGGCAGCATTTCCGAGGTCGCGTTCAGCTTCATCGTGCACGAGCCGAGCGGGATCATCGAGCGGTCGAGCGCGAGATCCTTGTCCGACAGGCTGCGCAGGTAGCGCAGCATTTCGGTTTCGGAATGGTGGCGGTTGAACACGTGGTGCGTCAGGTACGCGCTCGTGCGCTCGAGGCCGGCCGGCAGCGCGGGGACGCCGGCGAGGCCCGCGTCCAGCGCGTCGACGGCCGGTGCGGTGCCGCCCGCGGCTTGCGCGAACACGGCGAGGAGATCGGCGAGGTCGTCGCGCGTCGTCGTTTCGTCGACCGATACGCCGACTTGCGTGTCGCTCACGCGGCGCAGGTTGATGCGCTTCGCCTTCGCGAATTCGTGGACCTGCGCGGTGCGCGCGCCGGTGTCGATCGTCAGCGTGTCGAAGAACGTGTCGTTGACGGTCGCGAAGCCGAGCTGCTTCACGCCCGCGGCGAGCAGCGCCGCGATGCGGTTCACGCGCAGCGCGATCGTCTTCAGGCCGTGCGGGCCGTGGTAGACCGCGTACATGCTGGCCATGATCGCGAGCAGCGCCTGCGCGGTACACACGTTCGACGTCGCCTTCTCGCGGCGGATGTGCTGTTCGCGCGTCTGCAGCGCGAGGCGCAGCGCGGGCTTGCCCTGCGCGTCGACCGTCACGCCGACGAGGCGGCCCGGCATCTGGCGCTTGAATTCGTCACGCACCGCGAGATATGCGGCGTGCGGGCCGCCGAAGCCCATCGGCACGCCGAAGCGCTGCGTGTTGCCGATCGCGACGTCCGCACCCCAGTCGCCCGGCGGCGTGAGCACGGTCAGCGCGAGCAGGTCGGCCGCGACGACCACGTGGCCGCCGGCCGCGTGGATCGCTTCGGTGAGCGCGCGGTAGTCGCGCACGTCGCCGTTCACGCCCGGGTACTGCAGCAGCACGCCGAACGCATTCGCTTGCGCGGCGTCGGTGGCCGGGCCGGTCTTGACCTCGATGCCGACCGGCAGCGCGCGCGTGCGGATCACTTCGAGCGTTTGCGGCAGCACGTCGTCGGCGACGTAGAACACGTTCGATGCCGGCTTGCCGGTGCGCTGCAGCAGCGTCATCGCTTCGGCGGCGGCGGTGGCTTCGTCGAGCAGCGACGCGTTCGAGATCGCGAGGCCGGTGAGGTCGGCGACCATCTGCTGGAAGTTCAGGAGCGCCTCGAGGCGACCCTGGGAAATTTCGGGCTGGTACGGCGTGTAGGCCGTGTACCACGCCGGGTTTTCGAGCACGTTGCGCAGGATGACGGCCGGCGTGTGCGTGTCGTGGTAACCCTGACCGATATACGAGCGGAACACCTGGTTCTTGTCCGCGAGAACCCGCAGCGCGGCGAGGGCTTCGGCTTCGCTCTTCGGCTGCGCGAACGGGCCGAGCGGCAGCGTTTCGGCGCGGCGGATCGAGGCCGGGATCACGGCGTCGATCAGGGCGGCGCGCGACGGGAAGCCGAGCGTGTCGAGCATGGCCTGCTGGCTGGCGGCGTCGGGGCCGATGTGGCGTTCGGCGAACGCGTCGTGCGTTTCGAGCGCGGCGAGCGAGAGGGGCGTGCGGTTCATCAGGCGGTCCGGGTGTTCGAGCTTCATGGCGTTCCTTGGTCGGCCCGGGCGAGCGCTGCAGCGCTGGCTCGGGCCCCATGCTTTGCGGTCGACCCGGGCGGCGCGTTGACGCCGGCCCGGGTTCCGCGCGGGGCAGGGCGGCTGACCCGTCCCGCGCGATTCAGGGAAATTAGTCGATCAGCTTGCTGTACGCGTCAGCGTCGATCAGCTTGTCGGTCGACGCGCCGGCCGCGAGCTTGATCTTGAACAGCCAAACGCCGTACGCGTCGCTGTTCACTTCTTCCGGCGAATTGGCGGCATCTTCGTTGATCGCGACGACCTCGCCGGATACCGGCGAGTAGATGTCGGATGCGGCCTTCACCGATTCGACGACGCCGACGGCGTCGCCCGCCGTCACCGACTTGCCGACTTGCGGCAGTTCGAGGAAGACGATGTCGCCGAGCGTGCTCTGCGCGTGATCGGTGATGCCGACCGTCAGCGTGCCGTCCGCCTCGGTGCGGATCCATTCGTGTTCGTCGGTGTATTTCAGCTCGGCCGGGACGTTGCTCATCGGATGCTCCTGGTAAAAGGGTGTGTTCGTTTTGCTGGCGCGCCGCCGGGGCGCGCCGGGTGTGGTGTTGCGTCGGGCGCCATCTCCCGGCTTCCCGGGAGGCGGGCCTCCCGGCCGTTACGCAGCGAGGACCTTGCCGTTGCGCACGAACGGCAGTTTTACCACGCGCGCGGGAAGATTCTTGTCGCGAATTTGCACCTGGACGAGGTCGCCGATCTGGACGGCCGCCGGCACGCGCGCGAACGCGATCGATTCCTGCATCGACGGCGAGAACGTGCCGCTCGTGATCTCGCCTTCGCCGTGCGGCGTGACGACCTTCTGGTGCGCGCGCAGCACGCCGCCGGCCTTGCCGTTTTCCTTCTGCAGGATCAGGCCGACGAACGCGGCGCGGGTGCCGTTGGCTTCCAGTGCGGCGCGGCCGACGAAGTCGCGCGGCGCGGAGAGATCGACCGTCCACGCGAGGCCCGCGTCGAGCGGCGACACGGTGTCGTCCATGTCCTGGCCGTACAGGTTCATGCCGGCCTCGAGGCGCAGCGTGTCGCGCGCGCCGAGCCCGCACGGGCGCACGCCGTTTTGCTGCAGCGCGTTCCACAGCGCTTCGACGTGCACGGCCGGGACGATCACTTCGAAACCGTCTTCACCGGTGTAGCCGGTGCGCGCGACGGTGAGATCGCCGAACGGCGTGCCGGCGACCTGCGCGGCGTTGAACGGCTTCAGTTCGCTGGTGGCGGCGCGCGCGGCGGGCACGGTCGCCCAGGTCTTTTCGCGGGCGTTCGGGCCCTGAACGGCGATGATCGCGAAATCGCGGCGCGGCGTAATCGTGACGCCGAAGCCGCCTTGCTCGTTCAGCTGGTTGAACCACGCGATGTCTTTCTCGGCCGTGCCGGCGTTGACGACGACGCGGAAGAATTCTTCGGTGAAGTAGTAGACGATCAGGTCGTCGATGACGCCGCCCTGCGGATTGAGCAGGCACGAGTAGAGGGCCTTGCCGGGCGTCTTGAGCTTGCCGACGTTGTTCGCGATCGCATGCTCGAAGAACGCGCGCACGCGGCTGCCGGTGAAATCGACGACGCACATGTGCGACACGTCGAACATGCCGGCGTCGGTGCGCACGGCTTCATGTTCTTCGATCTGCGAGCCGTAGTTGACGGGCATGTCCCAGCCGCCGAAGTCGACCATGCGGGCATTGAGCGCGCGGTGCGCGGCGTTGAGCGGGGTGTGATTCAGTGCAGTCATCGAGGCCTCAGGCAAGGCGCTTGCGCGCGGATCAGAACGGCCATGTGCCGACCACCGCGGCCGATGGCCTGCGAGCGATCCGGTACATGCCCCTCTGTCCTCGATACCTGAGAGATTGCGCTGCCGGCCAGGCCTGGCGAACGCGCGCCCCTTCGGTGGGCAGCTTGCCCGCGCAGCGGATGCGCTGCGGGCTACTGCCGCTCTCCAGAGTGCGGGGAGAGTGCGGCCCGCGCAATGCGCGGACGGGATTCCCCGACGCGGTCGGTCCTTTTGCCTGAGAGTTTGCGGGTGTGCCCCTTCGGCGGCGCAACCGGCTGAAACAGCCCGGTTACACGCTCTCCCGACGCGTGCGGGCGACTGTACGCGAGCGGGTGGGCCTTGTCAATTTGAGCAAAAGAATGTCGCTTCGCGACAAGCGGCGGCAACCGGCGCCGCCGCTTTTTCCGCTCCGGCGGGCGCCGGTGCGTTACTCGCCGATCGCGCGCGCGGCCGTGTCGAGTTCCTGGTTCAGCACGCGCTGCTCGTCGCCGGACAGGCCGCCGCTGTGCTGCGCGGACATGTCGTTCGATTCCTGGCGGATCACGTCGAGGCGATGATGAAGCTGCGCGCCGTAAGGCGGCGGGTAGTAGCCGCCGTTCACGCGTGCATCGATGCGGCGGTGCAGGTTGTCGATCCGGCCCTGGATCTGCTGCATCCGCTCGTTCGCGACGACCTGCGGATTCGGCCGCGGCGGGGGCGCCGGGCGGACCGGCTGCTGCGGCTGCACGATACAGGCCGCAAGCGAGGAAACCAGGACGCAGCACGCTGCTGCGCGAATCAACCGTTGCATCAACATTCTCCTGACGGATTGGTGTCGGATCGACTTTTTCGAGAAACGCATCAGACCAGTCTGCCGCTGACTTTCGTTCCCCCGGCATTTGTAACCGAATGTTCCGGCTGATCCCGCTGCACCGGCGCCGGCCGGCCGCTACCGGCCGGCGCGCGGTGTCAGATCGTGCGGCGCACGAACGGCAGCCGGCGGCCGTCGTGCTCGCTCTGCGCGGCGAGCTCGATGATCGTCATCACGTCGACGGCGTCCTGCGCGGTGACGGGGAACGGCACGCCGTCGCGGATCGACGCGGCGAGCGCGCGGTAGAACTCCGCGTACTGGCCATCGAGCGTCGGCACCGGGCGCTCGACCTCGACTTCGCCGTCGAGCACGCGCAGCAGGCCGGGCGGGTTGCCGCCGCCGAATTCGACGTCGTCGGCGGTGAGGCCGGCCTTGAGCTGGTCTTCCTGCGTGTCGAGCCCGAACTTCTGATAACTGCCGCGCGTGCCGTGCAGCGTGAAGCGCGCGGGTTCGATCGCCGACAGCGCGCTCGCATGCAGCGTGACGTCCTTGTCCGGATAGCCGAGCTGCAGGTGCACGAAATCGGGCGCCGTGCCGTTGTCGCGGCGCGTCTTGACGGTCGCGCTCACCGTTTCCGGCAGGCCGAACAGCGCGAGCGCCTGGTCGATCAGGTGCGGGCCGAGGTCGAGCAGCAGGCCGCCGCCGCGAGCCGGCTCCTCGCGCCAGCGCGTGCGCGGCGTCGGGCGGAAGCGGTCGAAGTGCGACTCGAAACGGGTGATGCGGCCGAGCTCGCCCGATTTGACGATGTCGCGCACGGTGAGGAAATCGCCGTCCCAGCGGCGGTTGTGGAACGGCGCGAACAGCCGGCTGCGCGCGTTCGCGAGCCGCGCGAGCGCGAGCGCCTCGTCGGCGGTGAGCGTGACGGGCTTGTCGACGACCACGTGGCGGCCCGCTTCGAGCACCTGGCGCGCGAGCGCGAAGTGCGTGTCGTTCGGCGTGGCGATCACCACGCACTCGATGTCATCGAGGCCGAGCAGCGTGTCGAGATCGGGGACGACGCGCGCGCCCGGATACGCCGCCTGCGCGCGATCGGGCTGACCCGTCGCGATCGCGGCGACTTCAGTGCGGCCGCTCGTGGCGATCACGGGCGCGTGGAACGTCGCGCCGGCGAAACCGAAACCCATCAAACCAATCCTGAGCAATGACGACATGGCAATTCCTGGCTGCGAAGGAAACTAAAGGATGGCGCGCCGGGACGGCGCGAAGACGACCGGCTATTTTGGCATGGCGCCGCCGCTTGCACCGGCGCGTTCGGGCGAAATGCGCGATGCGATGCGGCGCTTGCGCAAGGAAAGCCGGCATTTTGCGCGGGCCGGGGAGCCGCGCGCGCGGGGTTGCATGCCTGCCCGTGCGATGAACGGCTGCCGCGGGGGCGCCGCCCGGCGTCATACGGTCGCCCGCCGCAGCACGGCGGCGGCGACCTGCGCGGCCCACACCGCGCAGGCGGTTGCGCTGGGGTGGAAGCCGTCGGTGGCCATCAGGTGGCGCTCGAGCG
>NZ_JAAGPC010000169.1:0-19119 GCF_017104595.1 Burkholderia sp. Tr-20390
CCATCCCGAACAGGACCGTGAAACGACTCTACGCCGATGATAGTGCGGATTCCCGTGTGAAAGTAGGTAATCGTCAGGCTCCCTAAGCCAAGAACCCCCGCCCGAAAGGCGGGGGTTTTTGCATTTGCGTGACGGAAATGCGTGTGGAGCACTCGGCATGGATGCTTGTCGTGCTGCATGCGCTGATGCTTGCGATGCCGTCGAAGGCCGAGAGAGCGGAACGCAACTTTTCGTCTGTTGTGACGGTTGTTGAAGTTACTTGCAGTGCCGCCGCGAACCATTTGCATCAAGGCGCGCGCCGAAGTGCTTCACGCCGAGCCATCACCAGACAACAGAGCGGCGCAAAGGGGCAGCGCTGCGCATTCCTCAGCCTCATCTTCTTCTTGGGCAGCTGCACCATAGGGCTGCTCTCGCCAGTTCAGCGCGCTGTAGTCGGGCGTGATGATGACCCTTCGGGAAGCAAAGCTGAACCGAAGATAGACGCGATCACCCGGTTTGAATCCGAACATCTCGAAATGCGCGTCGATGGCGCGCATCCATGGCATGTACGGTTGGCCATCCTGGGGAAGGTCCGGCTTGTTGCCGAGGGTCAGCTCAACCTCGGGATACTGTTTGAGCTTCTTGGGACGTGACTTACTATAGGCGTTAGCCATCTTCCGACTCCTGTGATGAGTTGGTTGTGGTCAGCGGGTCGTATGGGTGGCAGCCCATGCGGCCCGCGCTTTTACAGCTTTGCTCGCGCCAGCCTCTCTTCCGATTCGTGCGGTGGAGCAGATCGCTTCTCCGTATCGATGAAGCAATAAGAAGTTTAGTTCGTATCGCATCTCATAAATCACTGTTGCAACCGAACTAGCCGAGTGGCAGATGCTCGGAATGATGCGCTTCAACTCGCGAAAAGAGTTTCGTACGCGTCCAATAGTTTGCTGATGATGGTCATGATATGACTTCGCATACCTAATAAAATAAGGCGAAGAGAAATGAGACGGTTCTATCTCAAGAAAGGAGACCGGTCGTCGAACGGCGGGGTCGTTTTGGAGGGCATGACGTTCTTCGTACATCATGGCACGCCAGTGACATTTCTAGGCGCGGAGGTTTACTGCTCCGCGTGCGATTCAATAGGTGTCATCGTCGCTCACGGGCCGCGGCGGCACGACTCGATCATGGGGAAGCATGCTGCGCTTGACGGCGATCGATGTGCTTGCCGCTGCCACCCCAGCCCGGTCATGCACGCGTCACAAGATACGGCGTCTATGGACTTCGCGGCAGGCGAACTTGCCGAGATGGGTTTTGGCCCCGGAGGAAATCTACTACCCCAACGGCGCCGAGAATCGCACGACGAGCAGGTGCGAGTCGTAGATCATGTCGGTAATCCGATATCCGGTGTGCCGTATCACATTCGTTCTGCATCCGGTGAGACATACAAAGGGCTGACCGACAGTCAGGGCTGCTGTCGGCGCGTATACACGGAGAATCCTCAGCAACTTGACATCGCAGTGGGTATTCAGGCGCTGGAAAGGTGGGAGCGATGAGCGACTACATCTATCGAACGCCGACAAACGATCGATCGGGATCGCAGTACGACGTCCTCGGGCATTTGATGCCTGCTCGCGTATTCGTGCTGGTGGTGGTGGATGAGCCTGGCAAAGATGGATTCCTCGTTCGGCGCTGCTACACGACCATTCACGATCCATACTTGCAATCTCTTCAGCTGAGGCCGATCGAGGCGATGCGGGAGGTGCATCCCGAGAAATACGGGCTGTGGCCCAAGGGACCGGGTTCGACCGCTAGCGTCGCTGAACACGTCATGGGCTATGACAAGTTGACGAGCTACATCTCTACTAGCAGCGACTTTCCTGGAGGAGCCGATCGATTCAAGGGCAGGGTGCTTTACGTCGATATCGCCCAGGCCAAGCGGGCAGGCGCCGAGCTTGTCACGACGCAGGAGATCAGGCTGGAGCTGGATAGATACGCGGCAGAGTACCCTCACCTGAAAAACAGGATTGCCCGGATCAAGAGCTACGCGGAGGGGCTCGACAAGGAGGTTCTCATTAAGCCGAATCCGATGGTTCCGCCGTCAGGGATTTACACCGAGCGCGGGCTGGCGGTGACACTCGGTCTGGTTAAATTCGCGCGTGTGGTTCAAGTCATCGGGATCGGATTCACCGCGTACGATCTGGCCGTTGCAACGAACCAGTCGTTCCGGGCGAAGTCGGTTAAGCCGATCGAGAAGGAGGTGATTCGTCAGATGGGCGGTTGGGGTGGCGCTATCGCCGGCTGGAAGATAGGCGCGGCTGCTGGGGCGCTGGTCGGTATCGAGACTGGACCGGGTGCCGTGATAACCGGGCTCGTCGGTGGCGTCGTTTTTGGGTCCATCGGGTATTTCGGGGGTGGTCTTGCTGCTGACGAGGTCGTCGGCGAATGAAGGGGTGAGGATGTGTCGACCTTGAAGAGAATGCTTGCCGATTTCATTGAGGCGCGCCAACGCAGGCGTGCGTCGCGAGAGTTGTTCGAGCAGCAACAGGTGGCGATCGAGCAGCTTTTTAAGGCGGATCTTGCGTATTTGCACGAGACGTTTGCGGGAACGTCGACGGCACTGCGATCAGAGTCGTTTCCTGACTATCCAGGTGCAGTATGGATGGGAGACCTTGGCGTCAAAGCGTTCTGCGTGACGCAGGATGTCGAAGTCGAACAGTTCCCGGTCTACGTCAATCTTGTGGCAGCAGGCAGGAAGCGGGTAGGTCCGCGGCAGTTCGTGCGAGATGCGACGCAGCACACATTCTTTTCCAGTGTTGATCGCTTCTCCGGGAAGCAGGTCAGTTTGCTGACGAACGATGTCGAGCTTGTTCGCTCAGTTTCGGCATCTGGATTCAATCCGCCACCGCCATGGCTGGCGTGGTATGAGCTCGGGCCGTTGATATACAACCTGCAGGGAGATGCGCAGTATTGGTATGAGAGTGTGTGGGATCGGTATTGGGAGAGCTTGAGTCTGGCTGAGCAGGATGCCTTTATTGATAGGCGGCGACCGACGACGAGTGCCTATTTGAGTGGAGAGCAGTGGGCGGAGTGGCTCGACGCGATTCGAACGAGGGATGTTCGTTATCGAGAGCGGTTGAGGACTGGAATCAAACGCATTTGAAATCTGAGCCAGTCGTTACCTCTTCGATGACGAAACGTGGCCGGCTTGGCGTTGCTGTTTCAGTCTGTAGCTGTCTCCTTTGATCTGGATGATGTGGGCGTGGTGCAGGATGCGGTCGAGCATCGCTGCAGTCGGTGTGGAGTTGCCGCCGAAGGTTTCATCCCACTGCGCAAACGGAAGGTTGCTGGTCAGGATCATCGAGCCGTGCTCGTAGCGCTTGGCGACGATCTGGAAGATGTGGCTAGCCTGATCCCCCGAGAGCGGTAGATAGCCGATCTCGTCGACGATGAGCAACCTCGGGCCGAGAATGTTGTGCCGAAGAACCGCGTCGTATCGCTCCTGTCTGCGTGCAGCTTCGAGCTGCAACATCAGATCCGCCGCCGTGATGAACTTCGTCTTGATGCCGGCCTGTGTCGCGGCATACCCGATGGCGATCGCGAGGTGGGTCTTGCCCACGCCTGACGGACCTAGCAACACGGCGTTCTCACCCCGCTCAATGAAGCGCAGGGTGGCAAGCTCGTCGATCGTCTTGCGCGGCGCCCCGACGGCGAAGCTGTAGTCGTAGTCATCGAGCGTCTTGATGGCGGGGAACCCGGCCATGCGCACCAGTGTTTGCCGCGAACGAACTTGCCTCATCTCTCGTTCGTGAGCGAGTGCGTTCTCGAGGAAGTCGAGGAAGCTCCATTGCTTGGCCGCGGCATCGCTCGCCAGAGCGACGTATCGTTGCATGAGCCCCTCGAGCTTCAGGCTCTGGCAGTGCCCGTCGATGCGTTCCTGCTGCAGGTTCATGCGCGCACCTCGGTCAGCAATTGCTGGTAGACGGACAACGGGTGCTGGATCGACATCGCAGGGTCAACGCGCGGCCGAGCGACGGCGCGAGCCGGCAATCGGGGCACCGCGTAGCCAGGCATATCGCGCAAGCAAGCCCGTTCTCGTTGTTCCAGGAGAATCGCGGGTGCCAGCCCTGTAACCGGATGCACCCGCTGATTGGCCACATCGCGCAGCCATTTACTCACCTCGACGTTTGCAGTCACGGCGTCGAGCATCAAGCCGGATTGCTTGAGCTGGCTGGCCAGCGGCACATAGAAATTGCCGCGCAGATAGCGGTGGAATCGCTCGACCTTGCCCTTGGTCTGCGCACGGTACGGTTGACACAGCCTGGGCAGGAAGCCGTAACGTTGGCCAGGTCGAGCAACCCGGCGTGCCAGCGGTGTTGACCGTCGCCATACGCATCGCGCTCGACAACGATGGTCTTGGCGTTGTCGTAAAGGATCTCGCGAGGAACGCCGCCCAAGGCTTCGAACAGCGCATGATGACAGGCGACCAGCGTCTCGGCGCGTTCATCGGTGGTGAAGCGTGCCCAGCGCCAACGACTGAAGCCGAGCGTGGCGGTGAAGGCGTAAAGCGGGTCGGTGCCGCGACGGAAAACAACGAAATCGCACTGCATCTGCCGGCCGGGCTCGGTCTCGAACCTCACGACCGGATCCGGCTTCGGCACGGACTTATGCGCGTTCATGAAAGCCTGCAGGCTTCGCAGTTGGCCATCGTAGCCACGCGCACGCAACTCGCGCAGCAACGCCGGCGCGGCGATGATCTCGGGGGCTGCCGCGCTCATGCGCTCGATGACGTACGCCTCGAACGCTCCGAGCTTGGTTGGCCGCGGTTCACGCGGCTTGTAGCGCGGTACTTCCTCGGCCGACAGGTACCGCGCCACCGTGTTGCGAGAAATGCCCAGGCGCCGTGCGATCTCGCGCTCCGATACGCCTTGGGCTTTGAGCACATGGATTTGCATCCACTGTTCCTTCTGGAGCATCGCCAGCCTTTGCGCGCAAAAGGCTGACTGTACTGAAAGGTGGCTCAGATTTACTTCGCGCGAAGTGGCTCATTATTACCTTGCGCCCAACACCTGCACCGAAGAGCAGCTGAATCGCCGTGTGAGGTTTCGAGGGGCCGTGTTCGACGTCCGGAGCCAGCAGATAGAAGTGGCACTTTTGCACGCCATCCGTCACCGATGGCCATCAGCAGTTCGTTCACCTGTGTGCCGGCGAACTGCCATTTTCCTTTTTCGCAAGATCTCGTAGCGCCCCAGTAGACTGGGGATCGTACTGAGGCGTATCCTACATCGATTAGAATTACGTTTTCGACTTTACGGCGCCGGTCTTCCAAAAAAAGAGATTTGATATAAAAGTAAAATCCAATATAGGGCGAATGTTGAAAGAGATGCGCGCAAGATAGCTAAAGAGAGCGATGATTGGAGTTGGGTGGGGCATCAATAAAATGGTAGGCGCAGTATTGTTGTTGCGGGTGTTGTTAATTTTATAATATAAAACCGGGGAAGCTATGGGAACAGTTGTTACGGTAATGAATATGAAGGGTGGGGTTGGAAAAACAACCGTCACGGCAAATATTGCGGGATTTTTATCGCAATATAAATCTGGGAAGAAGAATCCGAAATTCAGGAAAATTCTTGTCATAGATTACGACCCCCAATTTAATTTATCGCAAATTTTTCTGCCGCCGACGAAGTATTTTAGTCTTGAAGAGTCGAAAAAGACCTGCCTGACTGTTCTTGCGGATGATAACAGTAATGTCGATCCATTTAGCCTTCAGGTGCCAGGGAATATTTCCCCGCCGAAAGTCGCAGAGATTGCAACAGAGGTTTTTAGACCGGCCGCGAACGCAGGAGGATTGGATATTGTGCCATCAACGCTCGATCTAATGTATGTTGCTCTTGGACGGGCGTCTCATCAAACAAAGCGTATCGAAGAGAGGTTTGGTAAATTTATTGAGGAATGCAGGAGTATTTACGATTTAGTATTTATTGATTGTCATCCAGCTGGGTCGCTTTTAACAAATACGTCTCTTTCAAACTCAGATCACGTTCTGATTCCCGTTGCCCCGCAAAGTTCTGCTGTGCGCGGCGTTGGATTAATGATGAAATTTATCGAGTCAAGAGTTGGTGGAAATAGAGGGGTGGTGCCACATATTTTGTTTAATAGTGTCCCGCGTGTGAAAATTTCTAATGAGGAGTCTGTAATTAGGGGAATAAAAGGCATGAGTAATCTTTGTCTAAGCAAGAGCCTTAAGAGGTATAGTGCATTCGGTGAGGCTCAAAATGGAGTGGGATTTGTTTGGAAGAGCGGCAAGCCGTATAGTACCGAGGCTTTTCTAAATCTTGCGGAAGTGGCAAATGAATTTGTTGATAGGATATAAATAATGCGCAACTATCGAAACAATAAAATATCAAGGGCGATATTTGTGGCGTGTGTTCAGGGAAATATAAAGTCGCAGGAGCTATATGAATATTTTGAAGAATGTAAGAGGGATCCGGAGCGGATATTTGATATCTTGCGTTTGCTCGATAATGCAAATCAATTATTTGAAGTTCAGAATTTTTCTAGATCGACGATCGGTAAAAAATCATTGGATGCGGCGAGTGAGATATATGAAGTCGTCAATCGAAAGAGGATGTCGAAAAGTGCCTGGAGAGACCTCGTTGCAATGGCATTTCCACATCTTAAGGAAGTGATTGCTCCCTTCGATGTGCCTCTTAGAGAGCAGGTTGAATCATTTGTTGCTATCGCCTCGGTTGAGGATCGTGAGGCGTTGCGGCAAATTCTTGCCTCAGAACGCTCTTCTGATCCGTATCTCGCGGGGATTTTAAGAAAGAAGAAAGGACCTGTTGCATGAGCAAACTGAAAGAGGCGCTTCTCTCTGTTTCTTGGGGTGAAAATATTAATGAATTTGCAAGCGATTTGGATAGGCAAAATCGTTTGAATGACGCGGCAACGATTATTTCAATATGGGGGAAGCAGCTCGAAGATTCGGATATGGGAAATCCTGCCGTTTGCTTCATTCGCGAGATGCAAGTAGAGTCTCAGCATGCTTTGATCGCGCTTGGTTTGGGTATATATAAAGCATCGGCAGCATCGATGCGCGCAATGGTAGAGACGGCGCTATATTATTCTTTTTTCAGATCCCATTCGGCGGAGCTTGAAACTCTTGTTCGGTCGAAGGAGTACTATATCTCAAAGGGTGATATTTTGGCATTTCATAAAATTCATACTCGGGATTTTGTTGCAATGCAAAATAAACTTGGATTAATATCGAAGATTGAGGAGTGGTATAGCTACTCGTCATCCATAATTCATGGTCAAATCCCAGGGCGATGGGTTACATTTGATGCTATTTCCAAGGTTGGCTTGCATGAGGAAACGTTGAAAGATGCTGTCCAAATGTATTGTGAGGCAAGTTCGATCATTAATAATTTTTTTCTATGTTCGGTAGCTCGGTCTTTGTGGCATACATTTCAGACTGATGTTAAGAGGAAGGTCTTGAGGGGAATTTCGGTGGATTTCAAAAGCGTCGCAAAATTGGATGCGGCCTAATTTGTTGCGATGTTGACCGGACACGTTTTTGTAGTCATCCGGTAAGTGAGTTCGCTATTATCGTCGAGACAAGGAGAACGCGATGAAGAAGCAATTTACCGACGAGGAGGTCATTCGCATCTTGCGAAAGGTCGAGAGCCGAGATGGGCGGGCGCGAGGCGCTGGAAGTCCTGACTCGGCAGGGCCTCGCGACAGAAGGCATGTCGCTACCTTGAACTGAGCCGCCGAGTGGTGACCCATACGTCGGCCTCACTGCGCACATCGCTATCGACCTACGGCCACAGTCCGTCGAACCTGACTAGATCCCGATAATATCGACGCGAGACTCACTAGTGATGGGGGGCGTTAGCTAGTGCCCAAGAAGTTTTGCGCCCAACTCCTGCGCAAAAATCGGCTCTGGTGGCTAGCAGCCCAAGAATTCTTTGAGTCGGTCTGGCAAGTCGGCTCTTTTGGTCTCGCAATCCCACACGACCATTACCGACCAACCGTCTGATTCAAGTTTGGCAACCGCGTCGGCATCGCGTTCGATATTCCTTCGCAGTTTCGGATGCCAGTAATCCGTATTCGACTTTGGTAGCTTGGAATCTGCGCATCCATGCTGATGCCAAAAGCATCCGTGAACAAAGACGACCTTCCTTTTTCCCCGAAAGACGATGTCCGGCTTGCCAGGAAGGTCCTTGCAATGGAGACGATAGCGAAACCCAAGCTTCCATAAGGCTCGACGGACGACGAGTTCAGGCGTCGTGTCCTTGCTCCGGATTTGTCGCATCGTGTCGCTGCGACTCATCGGGGCCTTATGAGCAGCCGGCTTGCGCATAGGTCGGTGCGGAAGTAGCCAAAGAAACAACCGGCAGGCGGCCAAAATCAGGCGACGACGTGCCAAGCATCCTAGTGTGGGCTAGCTCCAATAGGGCGTCGAGCCCGCACTTCAGCCCAGCGAGTTCCTTCCCAAGCAGCGGCACGCGCGCAACATAGAGGTTAAATTTTCGGCTGTCGAGCTGTCCAGTCAATCGCTCAATCGCCACCCCGTCAATGCCAGGCTCGAGATTCGGATATACGAGCGCAACGTCACTCACACCAAATTTCGCCGCGTACAGGCCGATTTGTGTGGCGTCTTCCCGGCTAACAGTTATCCAGTCGGCAGCGGAGTCCGGAAACTTCCATTTCGTGTCGATGACCATTCTCGTTCTTCCATCGCCGTCGACAAGGCGGATGTCTGGCTTCAATTGCCCAACCCCGCTACAGTCTGATCGCTGCCACAGGAATGTCTTGCCTTCTCCTCTTAAGCAGGACCAGCCACGGTCTGACGCCAGCTGTTCCACTTGCTGCCCTATATAGCTCTCGAAAAGGACTGGAGAAAGCACGACCTGCGACTTCCCCGAAAGCGATCCGAAAAGCACACCGAGCGCGTTACCTTCTATCAGCTCTCTTCCAAGTGCGACGACGTCAGAATAGATTCGGGGAAGACGATCAAGCCGTACGCGTTGAATAATGTCGAGTGGCTGGTCAATCTGCGCAACGGCCTCAAATTCCACGAGCAGTGATTCGACGCCTCTCTGCGTAGTGGATGAACATCGAGACCGAACTACGAGTAACACGGCTTTGATAAATTGATTTTCGGGGACATCTTCCGTCAGTTCGACCCACGAGCACTCGAACTGTTGTGGATTGCGAATTTGCGTTAGCACTTGCTTAGGAAATCGTAGCGACCCGACAGGAAATTCGAATGCCCCGGTCATGCCACGATAGCGCCGGACAATTTGGCCTCGACGTGCGTCGCGCACATGCTGACAAAAGCTCTGTACGAGGGCGTCATACCGCCCGCCCTCTGCCGAAACTTGCGCGCCACCAAGCTCACGGTAGGGGCGGTTTGCCAACGCTGAGAGCATCAGATCGACATTTGAATCGAATCGCTTTTTTGCTTCTAGCGATAACTCCATGCCGGTGCGAGGCAGCACCTCGACTGCAAGGTCTCCAATTTCGATGGTGCCAAACCATGATTTCGGGCGCAGATAGCGGTGGCTTATTTCAAAGTACCTTCCCGCGTCGATTCCCGTGAGCTGCTCCCAAGCAGCCAGCAGCCTCGTGGCAGCCTCTAGCGAGGGGATTGCTTCGCCGGGGCCGATGCGAAGTTTCCTCCATTCCTCGCAGCGGGCAGGCTCCCCGTGACTCTGCATTCTAGTCATGAGCTTTGAACGGATGAGCTTTCCTGATGGCCGTATACTTTTCTGACACATTGTGCGGCGTACACTGCGTCTGTCGGGCCGGGAGGCATCGCATCTTCGCTCCAGAAGCGGGCATCAAGCTTTAAATGCACCGCCCTAGACGCGCTTCGGAAACCGTGAGACGCTGCAACGTCCTGCGGAACACCGAAAAGGTCCGAAAATGCAGCGGAATTCGAGTCTTGGCGGAACAGCTTAAACTCGTGGCTCTCTGCTTCACCAAAAATGAGCAGCAGCAACCCCTCGTTTCCGAAGAAATATTCCCTAAGTTGGGGAATGACCTTCTTGGCCAAGCGTTCGAACACATCTCTGTTGTTGCGGCAGCCCATAAGGAAACCGTGTCCGAGCCGATGGTTGTCATCCAGCAGGTACGCTATCCGCTGATTGAGCATCCTGAGTAAGGCAGCGCAATCAATGGGAGTTTCATCCACGGTGGTTACTAACAGCTCCGGTTCTGGCGGAATTTCCACAAAGTCGAATCGGCGACGAAGGGCGTAGTCCACAAGAGCCACATTTCTATCGGTTGAGTTCATTGTGCCGAGAATGTGCAAATTCGAAGGAAGATACAGCCTCCCATCCTCACCGTTTTGCGGATATTGCAATTCGTAGCCGATAGGAAAATCGCTTCCAGCACGCTTGTCTGCTTCAAGGCTGGAAATAAGGGGGCCCAACACTCTACTCAAGTCCCCACGATTGATTTCGTCGATGACAATTACATAATTTCCCCGCGGGTCTTTTTGCGCGCGCCGAACCATGCGGAGCACCGGACCTTCGAAGACATCGTATCTGAGTGCCTGGGGCACGAGCTGGGGCTCGTTTGAGTCGGCGGACGAATCGCTCTCAGGCTGCTCCTGCTCATCGTCGCCGAGGGCGTCTTGAGAGGCCACCTCTTTACTATCATTGGTCAACGTTGGCCGTATGGACTCGACTAAGTCGTAGTATTGCAACGAGGGATGAAAGGTCAGAAAGCAGCACTTTTCATGAGACTCGTTAAAGCGAGTGAACGCATCGGCAACGCTACCCTGAAATGTGGGGTCAATCAGTCGTATCGCCTCCTTGACCGCGGTCAAGGTTTTTCCCGTGCCCGGAGGTCCATAGTACACACGAACCACGGACTTGGTTGCACTGCCAGCCTTCAGCCGCAGGCGGATGCCCGCCGCACTGAGGTCCGTGAGAGCGATGGAGCGAAGCTGCTCAAAATCCTCGAGGTTGTTAAAGGGGTAAGTGTGCTCTGACAAGTAAATCGCTGCGTCGCGTAGCCTCTCCAGTTCGGACCGCGCTCTCGCGGCATCCATAGAGTCAAACGCCGGAGTTACGGAAATGAACGACGCTATGGTCTTCTTCGCGGTTGTTGTTCGAGCGCCTTTGATGCTCAGCCCGGACGGGTCGACGGACGAGATATCTACGTCGCATACCCGCAAAATGGGTGAAGAAAGGAGAGACCCGCCGTCCCAATCGGTGCCCTCAACTGCGCGGCCTGGCAATTGCAACGATGGGTTAGATGCTTCAAGTCCAAGACGCGCGGTCTCAAGCAATAGGGCCGATGCCCTGCCCAGCGCATTGTGATTCATCGCCTGCTGATAGTGCGATGCTAGACCGACCAGCGACGCACTCACGCCGGGAATTGAGAAGATTGAAATTCGCCAGCCGACGTTGTCCCGATAACCGCCCGGAAAAGCTGCAGTCAAATATATGGAAAAGCTGTGGTAGTGAATCTCTCCGAGCCAGCGCCCGTATGCTTCGCTATCAACATGCTGTTGTGCTAGGAACCGCTGTAGCGGCTTGCGCAACTCGTTGTCCCATAGATTTTTAAAGTTTGCCGATGTGTAGGCATCGTCGTTTTCGCTGATGCCCCACATCGGTGACGGAAATATTTGCTCCAGCTCAGCCAATGCTTGCGGTTTCAATGCCGAAGACTCAGCGACTGCTTTAGAGCGAAGAAGTTGTAGCAGGTTTTGCATTACGCACCTGTTCTAATTGGAGAGATTCACGACTTAAAAAAGCGCGAGATTTGCCTGCGCCTCCGCCTCAGCGTACGGTGCGGTGGCAAGTAGTTCTTCGAATGCGTCCATGTCCGTCAGCGTTTCGAGCACTGTCTGAACGGCGAGCCCGAGCCCCTGACCCAGCATGGGGGGGACAGCGTTGCCGACCTGGGAACACCGAGCAACGTCATGTTTTCGTCTCGGACCATTGATAGTGTAACGTCCATAAAATCTGAAATCGTCCGGGAACGATTGGAGGCGCGCCATCTCCCGTACCGTGATGTTACGAGGCTCAGCGAAATGAATGAATTCATCCGGGTGTGTCGTTATCGTTGACGATGGCATCGCGGCATCGAGCAGGGCCTTTTTGTCCTTCTTAGTCCCGTTCTCGAGCAGGAACTCTTTTGAGAGGCGGCCCGGGGGCTGCGTCTCATGGGCCAAGTTGTAGAGCGCCTGAATGCGTTCGCCATGCTTCGAATACCTGTGGGAGTCGGGTATCTTGCCGGTGCGAATACCGCGCCGCATAAACTTCGCATATGCGGACTTCGCGGTTTTGTAGACACTCGATTCAAATTCAGGAGAGTCAGGGCAAGTAAGGTGAGTGCCACCCCACAAATCTTCTAAAGCCTCTCCAACAGTGGTTGGCCGGTTCAAAGGTAAGCCGTGGTAGTTGCGTACACGCGTTGCAGCATTTGCAAGCGAGCGTTCAAACAGTCTCTTCAGGCTTGCGCTGCTCAGTCCATTGGCGTCCCTGACCGCGAGGATTGCGACTCGTCTCCGGGTTTGGGGCACCCCAAAATCGACTGCGCTCACAACCGTGTACGTCCCAACATACCCAAGGCGTTCGAACTCTTGAATGACAAGCTCGGCGACTGGTGCGCTCTGGGAATGACCTGGCTTTGCAACGAACCGGCGAGCAATGCCTTCTACATTCTCAATAAGGACCGCCCGCGGCCGAACGAGCTCAACTAGCTCAAGCATTTTGAACACAAGCTTGTTTCGCTCGTCTGCGCCGTCCCGCCGACCACCGACACTGAAACCTTGACAGGGTGGGCCACCGACAATCAGGTCGACAGTCCCGTTCAGCGCTCGAAGTTCACGCCGGCTTTGCTGGTTGTCGAGGACCTTTGCAATGTCTAAGTTGGTTTTCTCCAGCCACGCCGGCCAAGCGGTGTAGTTGGAATACGCTGCCGTGCTGTCAATCATGTTCCGGGACAGCGTCTCGAACGCCATCGCATCTCGCTCTACTGCGAAGATGCCTTCCCAGCCCGCATAGTGAAGGCCAAGTGAGAGACCACCGCAACCGGCGAACAGGTCTATTGATGTATACGGCATTGTTAGCGCTTGTTTGTGAATTCTTCGGCGACGGTCCTATGCTTGGGACGTCGGGAGCCCAATTTGTTTCTTTGGGGAGCAAGCAGTGAGGGTTGCTGAGGATAACCCTCCCGCACAAGGTGCTCGCGGATAAGCCGTACGATAAGCGTGGACTTTTTGTAACCGCGCTCTTCGCAATACGACTCGAAAGTCGCTGCATCCGCCTCGGGCATCAGTACAGATATTTTGGGCACTGGCTGCTCCTAGCGACAATTGAGAGCGTTATAGCATTGCAGTGAGCATAAAGCAATACAAATGCTCAAAAGTGCGCACTTTTGAGCGCTTTTGGGGGCTAGCGTTCCGCCCGCACGATTCGTGCACCTATCTTGTGCGGCAGTGGGCCAACCTTCTCTGGCTCGGCTGCAGCAAAATGGCCCTGGCTTTGTTGGTGGTAGAGCGCCTCTGAGATGCTCCGTCGGGTTGCTTTGCGCCTTCCCGATAATCACGGTGTACCGGAAAACCACGGAGCAATTCTGCATCGCGCGATGCGCCGTGTCGCGGGCACCGCGCAGCTTCCTAGTCGGGTCCGGCAGCCGATGAGAAGCGCGCCGCTGGTCGTGGGAAGCATAAGGCCGGAATTCGCGTCTTGTGGACGCAACTGGCCACCCCATAGCAATTCAGTCGAGAACTCGTCGGCCATCGTCCTCAAATCCGTTGCTGTTCGTCGTAAGCCACAATGCTAGCCACACAGCTCGGGCATGCGGAGAAGGCGGAAAGAACAACGGCCACCTCGATGAGGCGGCCGTTGTTTGTATCTATGAGGCGTTCAGCAAAGAGCTGTAAGCTTAGTCTATCGAGACATATCCACCGATAAAAATTTGGATCTATGCCTCTAAAAATCCAGCTTTATGGCTCTTGCTACATTCCGCTTAGACGTCAATATTCCCCGCCCGCAACGCATTCGACTCGATAAACGCCCGCCGCGGCTCCACATCATCCCCCATGAGGGTAGTAAAGATCCCATCCGCCGCAATCGCATCCTCGATCTGCACACGCAGCAACCGCCGCACTGCCGGATCCATCGTTGTTTCCCACAGCTGCTCGGGGTTCATCTCGCCGAGCCCCTTATAGCGTTGTTTGGAGACGTTCCGTTCCGCATCAGCCAGCAACCACTTCATCGCGCTCTTGAAGTCCGCCACGGCCATGCTGCGCTCACCGCGCTTGATGACAGCACCTTCCCCAATAAGCCCCTTGAACGTATTCGCGGTGGTCACGAGCTGCTGATAATCCGCCGTGTGCTGGAATTCCTGGTCGATGACCGAAACGCGCACGTTGCCGTGATGCGTCCGCTCGACATGCAGCGCCCGCTGTTCGCGAACCGGGTCATACGAAGGCACCACGCGCACTTCGTTCTTCAGCGCTTCATCATGCAACGCAGCGTGCAGGGCCTTGGCCGAAGCCTCGGTCGACTCTTCGTTGGAAAGATCGATCACCACACCGTCCATAACCGCTTCCAGCGCCGCCGGGTCATACAACCGGCTCAACCGCTCGATCACGCTCTGCGACAGCAGATACGACCGCGCCAGCTCCCCAAGCGCATCGCCCGAAATCGCCGCCGCATTCTCACCCGGCACCAGCTCTGAGCCTTGCAGCGCCAACCGCAGCATATGCGCGTTGAGCTCCACGTCGTCCTTCAGATACCGCTCGTCCTTGCCCGCCTTGATCTTGTAAAGCGGCGGCTGCGCGATATACACGTACCCGCGCTCGATCATGTCCGGCATCTGGCGATAGAGGAACGTGAGCAGCAGCGTCCGGATGTGCGCACCGTCGACGTCCGCGTCGGTCATGATGATGATGCGGTGATAGCGGAGCTTGTCGAGGTTGTAGTCTTCCTTGCCGATCCCGCAGCCGAGCGCGGTCACGAGCGTGACGATCTGTTCCGACGACAGCAGCTTGTCGTAGCGTGCCTTCTCGACGTTCAGCACCTTGCCGCGCAGCGGCAGAATCGCCTGGAACTTCCGGTCACGCCCTTGCTTGGCCGACCCACCTGCCGAGTCGCCCTCGACGATGTAGATTTCGCACTTCGCCGGGTCTTTCTCCTGGCAGTCCGCGAGCTTGCCCGGCAGGCCGACGCCATCGAGCACGCCCTTGCGGCGCGTCATCTCACGCGCCTTCCGCGCAGCATCCCGCGCGCGCGCAGCCTCAACGATCTTCCCGCAGATGATCTTCGCGTCGATCGGCGTCTCCAGCAGGAACTCTTCGAGCGCCTTCGCCACAACTTCTTCAACCGGCGCACGCACCTCGGAAGAAACCAGCTTGTCCTTCGTCTGCGAGCTGAACTTCGGCTCCGGCACCTTCACCGAAAGCACGCACGACAGCCCTTCGCGCATGTCGTCGCCGGTCGTCTCGACCTTCGCCTTCTTCGCGATTTCGTTGTCGGTGATGTACTTGTTGATGACGCGCGTCATCGCGGCGCGCAGGCCGGTCAAGTGTGTACCGCCATCCCGCTGCGGAATGTTGTTCGTGAAGCACAGCACGTTTTCGTTGTAGCTGTCGTTCCACTGCATCGCGACTTCGACGCCCACGCCGTCCTTCTCGCCGTTGGCGAAGAACACGGTCGGGTGCAGGTTGGTCTTCGTCTTGTTGATGTACTCGACGAAGCCCTTCACACCGCCGGCGAACGCGAAATCGTCTTCCTTGCCCGAACGCAGATCGGTGAGGCGAATCCGCACACCGTTGTTCAGGAACGAAAGCTCGCGCATCCGCTTCGCGAGGATGTCGTAGTGATATTCGACCGTGCCGAAAATCGTCGGGTCGGCCATGAAGTGCACTTCGGTGCCGCGGTTCTCGGTGTCACCCGTCACCAGCATCGGCGACACTTCGACACCATCGACCGTCTCGAGCACGCGATCCTGCGCGACGCCGCGATGGAACTCCATGAACCGCTTCTTGCCGTCACGGCGCACCGTGAGGCGCAGCCAGCTCGACAGCGCGTTCACGCACGACACACCCACGCCGTGCAGGCCACCGGACACCTTGTAGCTGTTCTGGTCGAACTTGCCGCCGGCGTGCAGCTCGGTCATCACGATTTCGGCGGCGCTGCGCTTCGGCTCGTGCTTGTCGTTCATCTTCACGTCGGTCGGAATCCCGCGGCCGTTGTCGGTCACGGAAATCGAGTTGTCGGCGTGAATCGTCACGTGGATGTCGTTGCAGTACCCGGCCAACGCTTCGTCGATCGAGTTGTCGAGCACCTCGAACACGAGGTGGTGCAGACCGGTGCCGTCCGACGTGTCGCCGATGTACATCCCGGGGCGCTTGCGCACCGCTTCCAGACCTTCGAGGATCTGGATCGACGAGGCGCCGTAGCTGCTGTTATCGGGTTGCGAATTGTGCTGTTCACTCATGGATATCTTCCGGTTCTGCGAGGCCACTCAAGCGGCGGCGCGGTGCGTTTCCTTGCGAAAACGCCGGGCCGCTCCAGTTTTCCTGGCCCGTCCTAGGCGCCGTCAGGGCACCAAAGGGACGGGTTGTCGGTTCGCCATAAAAACGCCAAAGGGGCTTGCCGCCCCCTGGTGTGTGTCGTGATGTCGCGCGCGTCAGATGCGCATCGGCATCACGACATACTTGAACTCGTCGTTCTCGGGCACGGTAATCAGCGCGCTCGAGCTGGCGTCGCCGAGGCTCACCTGCACGGTGTCGACCTTCAGGTTCGCGAGCACGTCGAGCAGATACGTGACGTTGAAGCCGATGTCGACGGTATCGCCCTGGTAGGCGATTTCCAGTTCTTCCTGCGCCTCTTCCTGATCGGCGTTGGTCGACATGATCTTCAGCTGGCCCGGCGCGATGATGCAGCGCACGCCCTTGAACTTGTCCGAGGTCAGGATTGCCGCGCGCTGCAGCGAGCGCTGCAGCTCTTCACGGCCGATCTCGAACGTGTTCTTGTGCGCCTTCGGGATCACGCGCTGGAAGTCGGGGAACTTGCCCTCGACGAGTTTCGACACGAGCTCGACCTGGCCGAACGTGAACTTGGCCTGGGTTTGCGCGATGTCGATGGTGACGGTGTCGTCGATGTCTTCGAGCAGGCGTTGCAGCTCGAGAATCGTCTTGCGCGGCACGATGACTTCCTGGCGGCCGAACGTGCCGCCTTCGAGCTTCATCGACGAGAACGCGAGGCGGTGGCCGTCGGTGGCCACGGCCATCAGCTGGTCGCCGTCGACGACGAGCAGCATGCCGTTCAGGTAGTAGCGGATGTCCTGCTGCGCCATCGCGAAGTGCACCATGCCGAGCAGCTGGCGGAACGACTTCTGCGGGACGGTCAGCGTGGCGCCGAAATCCTTCGCCTGCGCGACGGTCGGGAACTCGTCGGCCGCCAGCGTCTGGAGTGCGAAACGGCTCTTGCCGGATTGAACGGTGAGGCGCTTGTCGGCGAGCGACAGCGTGACCTGGCCGTCAGGCATCGCGCGCAGGATGTCGAGCAGCTTGCGCGCCGCGACGGTGGTCGCGACCTGGTCGCCGCCGACGCCGAAATCGGCGCGCGTGGTGATCTGCAGCTCCAGGTCGGTCGACAGGAACGAAACGTCCGAGCCGTTCTTGGTGATCAGCAGGTTGGCGAGGATCGGCAACGTATGGCGGCGTTCGACGATGCCGCTGACCGTTTGCAGCGGCCTGAGGAGGGTGTCTCGTTCGGTCTTGACCAGTTGCATAGAGTTCCTTCGTTGAGTAACGGCCTGCAGCGCAGCAGCCTCGCAGCGCCCCGCCGGCCGGGCTCTTGGCCCGCCACCACCGGGGCGGTCAAACCAGTATTGTGCCTCAAAACCGAACCGCCCCCCTTAAATTGGGGCGGAGGCCGAATTATCAAGCGCGCGTCGCGCTCAGCCCTTCAGCGTCTGTTCCAGCACGTGCAGCTCGTGGTTGAGCTGCGCGTCCTTGCTGCGCTCGTCGGCGATCTTGCGCACCGCGTGCAGCACGGTGGTGTGATCGCGCCCGCCGAACAGCTCGCCGATTTCCGGCAGGCTCTTCTGCGTGAGTTCCTTCGCGAGATACATCGCGATCTGCCGCGGCCGCGCGATGTTCGCGGGACGCTTCTTCGAGTACATATCCGCGACCTTGATGTTGTAGAAGTCGGCGACGGTCTTCTGGATGTTCTCGACCGAAATCTGCCGGTTCTGCACGGTCAGCAGGTCCTTCAGCGCTTCCTTGGTCAGCTCGATCGAGATCTCGCGGCCGTGGAACTTCGAATACGCGAGGATCTTGCGCAGCGCGCCTTCGAGTTCGCGCACGTTCGAGCGCAGGTGCTTCGCGACGAAGAACGCGACGTCCTCCGACAGGTTCACGCCTTCCGACTGCGCCTTGCGCATCAAAATCGCGACGCGCATTTCCAGCTCGGGCGGCTCGATCGCGACGGTGAGGCCCGAGTCGAAGCGCGAGATCAGGCGATCATCGATCCCCGAAATCTCCTTCGGATACGTGTCGCTGGTGATGATCACCTGCGCCTTGTTCGCGACCAGCGCCTCGAACGCGTAGAAGAATTCCTCTTGCGTGCGCGACTTGCCGGAGAAGAACTGAATATCGTCGATCAGCAGCAGGTCGAGCGAGTGGTAGTAGCGCTTGAAGTCGTCGAACGCCTTGCGCTGGTACGCCTTCACCACATCCGACACGTATTGCTCGGCGTGGATGTAGCGGATCCGCGCGCCGGCCTTGTCGAGCAGCAGCTGGTTGCCGATCGCGTGGATCAGGTGGGTCTTGCCGAGGCCGACGCCGCCGTACAGGAACAGCGGGTTGTACGAGATGCCCGGGTTGTCCGCGACCTGGATCGCGGCGGCACGTGCGAGCTGGTTCGCCTTACCGGTCACGAAGTTGTCGAACGTGAGCACGGGATTCAGCTTCGAGCGCTCGTACATCGAATCGGCTTCACCGCCGGCTGCGGGCGCGGCACCGGGGCCCGGGCGCCACGTGCGGCGGCCGGCGGCCGCTTCGTGCGCGGGCAGGCTCGGCAGGTCGATGTCGGCGTCGTCGGCGTTCAGGTGGTGCGCGGCGGCGGCCGACGGCGTCATCGGCACGTCGGCCGGCGCGGCGGG
>NZ_JAAGPC010000170.1:0-18909 GCF_017104595.1 Burkholderia sp. Tr-20390
CAGCAGCCCGAGGCCGACGCCGCACGCGAGCACGGTCGGGCCGCGCCGCACCAGCGCGGCGATCAGCGTGCGCACGGGCGAGCCTCGGGACGACGGCGGACGGTCGCGCGACCAGGGCAGGCGGAGAAGGGCATGCGGATTCCTCGGGAGCGGGCCGTCGGGCACCGGGTATCCGCAAGGTTAATCCGGATTTTTGGCGAAGTAAAATGATATAACTGCGATCAGTAACAAGAGAAAGTGATATGAACATCCCTCTGCTCGAAACCTTCCGGGCCGTCGTTCAGGAAGGCAGCGCGCTGCGCGCGGCCGAACGGCTCGGCTGCACGCAGTCGAACGTCACCGCGCGGCTGCGCCTGCTCGAAGCGTCGCTCGACGCGCCGCTGTTCGACCGGCACGGCAAGCGGCTCGTGCTGAACGACGCCGGGCGCCGGCTGATTCCGTATTGCGATCGCATCCTGCGCCTCGTCGACGAAGCGACGCAGGTGGTGCGCGAGGCACCGGTCGCGCGCAGCTTTCGGCTCGGCTCGATGGAAAGCACGGCGGCCACGCGGCTGCCGGCGCTCGCCGCTGCGTTGAAGGCGCGCGACCCGGCGCTCGGCCTTGCGGTGCAGATCGGCAGCGAACCGGATCTGGCCGATGCACTGCTGCGCGGCCGGATCGACGCCGCGCTCACCGCGCGCGCGGTCGTGCGCCCCGGGTTGCGCTACGAGCCGGCGTTCGCCGAAGAGATGGTGCTGGTGAGCGCGACCACGGCCACGCGGCGGCAGGTGCTGGCCGACCACCCGGTGCGGCTGCTCGCGTTTCACGACGGCTGCCCGTATCGCGCGGTCGCGGAGCACTGGCTGAAGGCGCGCGGCATCGCGATCGAGTCGGTGGCGTCGTTCGGGACGTTCGGCGCGATCCTCGGCTGCGTGGCGGCCGGCATGGGCATAGCGATCCTGCCGAAGCGGATCACGACCGAGCACGTGGCGCGCAAGGAACTGCGGGCGCATTCGTTCGACGATCTCGACAGTGTGACGACCTATCTCGTCACGTCCGAGGAAGCGCCTGAGCTGCCCGAGCTCGATACATTGCGTGCGGTGCTCGGACGGCAGGCGGGGGCGCTGCTCGGGCGCTAGCGGGGCGCACCTGGGCGCGCCGCACCGCGCCGCACGCGCGGCGCCGATCGCGCTACACCGGCGCAACCGCCCGTTCATCCGCGAAGAATTCAGCCTCGATCTCGCGAATCCGCCGGCAATCCTCCAGCAGCCGCTCGAACGTCGGGCTGTACAGGCCGACGGTGCCGAGCGCCGTCTGCAGGTCGGTCGTCACGCGCAGCGTGTCGCCCACCCTGGCCCATTGCTTGAGCCCGACGAACGACGGCAGCGCCTGGATCGCCTGCCACGTGAAGTCCTGCCGCAGCACGCCGTTGCGCGACGACAGCAGCAGCACGTGCCCGCAGTAACCCCGAAAATCCGTCGGCGCGGCGACGTCACCGAACAGCCGCTCCGGATGCAGCACCGCTTCCACGGCAGCCGACACATGATTCTCGCCGCTGACCGCACTCGTCAGCCGCGGATCGAGGCTGCCGTGCAACCGCGCGTTCAGCTCGACGATCGTCGGGCCGTCGGCCGTATCGAACAGTTCGAGATGGGTCGGCCCGAAGCGCACGTCCAGCGCATCGAGCACGGCGGCCGCGTAGTCGAGCAGCGGCGCGTAGCGCGGATCGGCGTGATTCAGCACCAGCATCTTGTCGAGCCGCGGCGCATGCGTGCGGTCACGGTGCACTTCCCACAGGCTGACCACCCGGTGGCGGCCTTCGAACGACACCGAATCGACGATGTATTCCTGCCCCTCCGAATAGCTCTGGATCACGATGTCGTCGTTCGGCTGGTTGTACAGCGAACGGGTGGCCAGCACGTCGCGCGCGGCGGCCTCGACCTGGTCGAGCGTCCGGCAGATCTTCACGCCGGTCACGCCCGCGCTGCGCGCCGGCTTCACCACGAGCGGCAGCGTGCCGTACGCGCGCGCCCATTCGAGGGCGGCGTCGACCGACGTGCTGTGGAAGTGGGCCGGGGCACGCAGGCCGGCCTGGCGAATCCGCTCGTTCATCGCGTACTTGTCGCGCCGCGCGGCCGACGTCGCGAGCGGATTGCGCGTCGGCACGTCGAGCCGTTCGGCGAGCGTGTCGGCCAGTTCGAGCGCCGCGTCGAGGCCGTGCAGCACCGCGCCGATCCGCAGGTCGCTCAACTGCGCGAGCGTCGCGTCGATATCGCCGTGATGCTGGACCTGGCGGATATAGTCGGACGGGACGAACTGGTTCCGGTAGATTTCCGGCAGGTCGGGGTCGCTGATCACGTGCGCGCAACGGATGCCGTAGGCGCGGAACGCGGGCGCCAGATAGGCGGCTGTCGACGCGCCGTCGACGATCAGGACGGTATCGATGAAGCGGTGCGGCATGGATTCCTCGCTGGGCTGTGGGATCGGTTGAAGGGGGCTTGGGCTCAGGCCCGCGGGCCGCTATCGGGCGCATCGCTGGGCGCATCGCCGGGCCAGCGCGCGGCCAGCACGATGCAGACGGCGACGAGCACGGCCGCGACCGCGAACCCGCGTGCCGCGCCGGCCACGATCGCCGCGCCCTGGCCCGCGACCAGTGCGCCGAGCGCCGCGACGCCGACGGCTGCGCCCACCTGGCGCGCGGTATTGAGGATCGCCGACGCGGTGGCCGCGCGGCCGGCCTCGACGCTGCCGAGCATCGTCGAGGTCAGCGCGGGAATCGCGATCCCACCGCCGATCGCCATCGCCGCGAGCCCGGGCGCCAGCAGCGCATACGGCGTGTGCGCGCCGAGCGTCTGCCACAGCCACACGTAGCCCGCGAGCGACACGGCGAGGCCGACGATGACGGTCGCGCGGAAGCCATGGCGGACGGCGAGACGTGCGCTCGCGATGTTGGCGAGCATGATGATCGTGAGCGGCGCGAGCGCGAGCCCCGACTCGGTCGCGGTGAAGCCGCGCGCGTTCTGGAAATAGAGGCTCAGCGAGAAGATCAGCCCGTAGAACGCGGCATTCGTGACCGCGCCGATCGCGATCACGCCCGGCACGCGCGCGATCCGGAAGAAGGCGAGCTGCAGCATCGGCGCGGCCACGCGCCGCTCGATCGCGACGAACAGCGCGCCGAGCACGACCGACGCGGCCAGCGCACCGGCCGCATACGGATCGCCCACCCCCTGCGCGCCGGCCCGGATGATCCCGCCCGTCAGCAGCGCGAGCACGAGCACCGCGACGATCTGGCCGGCCGGATCGAACAGCCGCGTGCGCGCGGCGGCCGAATCGCGCACGTGGCGCAGCGTGAGCCACAGGCCGGCCGCACAGATCGGCAGATTGATGAAGAAGATCGCACGCCAGCCGAGCGAATCGATCAGCAGGCCGCCGAGCGTCGGCCCGGCCGCGCTGATCGCGCCGCCCGTCGCGCTCCACCACGCGACGGCCCGCACACGGGCGGCGGCATCGTTGGCGCACGCGTGCGTGATGAGCGCGAGCGACGTGGGCAGGATCATCGCGGCGCCCACGCCCTGCGCGACGCGCGCGGCGATCAGCGCGACCAGCGACGGCGCGAGCGCGCAGCCGAGCGATGCCAGCAGGAACAGCGCAAGGCCGTACGCGAACAGCCGGCGGCTGCCGAAGCGGTCGGCCAGCGTGCCGGACGTCAGCAGCAGCGCGGCGAACGACAGCGTGTACGCATCGACGATCCATTGCAGCCCGTGGACGCTCGATCCGAATGAATGGCCGAGGCTCGGAATCGCGACGTTGACCACGGTCACGTCGAGCTGGACGATCGCGAAGCCAAGGCTCGCGGCCGCGACGGTCGGGAAGATCGCGCGCAGCGACGTGCGATGCGGCGGCACGCCGGTGGCTAGTGTGCGCTCGAGTGCCGGCGCTCGATCGCTCATCGTGTCCTCCGCGCCGCGTGGCGGGTGGGGCGGCATGCAGCCAACGGCACGTCGTTTCCGGGCGTACTGCGCAGCAGATGGAATCGGTTCATCTAACGGGTTTCCGTGGGGCGGAGGATGGGCGCCGGCTGCCGATCGACGGCCGGCGCATCGTCGAATCCGACAGAAAACTAGCATCGACCCGTTAGCGAATACAAATAATAACCAGCGATTTTTTAACCACCATTCGTGTTAAGCGACGGTGCGAACGACGCGGCCCGCCGCTCGCCGCGTTGCTGAACTTATATCGAAATTTTTTGTTTGCAATCGAATTAATATCATTTCGCAATGCAATGACGGTCTCCTAGTCTTGTCGAGCGCCGGGCCCCGAGGACGGCCACGCGCGGCGGTAGTGCCATGCCGCTTATCGACCTCCGATCTTTATACGAGAGACCTATGACCTATCTCGCAGATGCACGCATCGTTTTGACGGCAGCGGAATCGAGTCACATCCGGACGACGCTCGGCGCACTGGCCTATGATCCGGCCGGCGGCGCGGGCTACATCAGCGCGGTGCGCAAGCTTGCCTACACCGCGTTTCCCGACCGGGTCGTCGACGCGTTCGATCGCGCGAAGGCGCCGACCGCCGATGCGCACGGCTCGATCGAGATCGACAACCTGCCGATCGACGACGACGTGAAGGGCAGCCCGAGGTTCGAGGAAACCGGCCGCTCGTTCAAGGCCGGCGTGTTGAGCGAGAACGTGCTGGTCGCGTTGAGCACGCTGGCCGGCGAGCCGTACTCGATTGCGCACGAAGGCCGCGAGCTCGTGAACAATCTCACGCCGCACAAGGCGACCGCGCGCGACTATACGGGCCTGGGCTCGGAGGTCGAACTCGATTTCCATATCGAGAACGCCGCGCAGGCGCACATGCCGGAAGGCGATACGTCGCCGTTCGCGTTGCTGCTGCTCGGCGTGCGCAACGAAGCCGGCGGCGGTCCGTACACGCGGCTCGCCGATGCGCGTCGTGCGCTGCAGCTGCTGTCGCCGGACGATATCGCGCAACTCTATGGCGAGCACTACATCATCCGCGTGCCGTACCGGTGGCGCGGGGCCGCGCCGACGCCGCGCGACAACACCGACCTGAGCGCGGTGCTGTCGGGGCCGCTCGATGCGCCGCGCGTGACGGTCGCGTTCTATCCGGACATGGTGCTGGCGGTCAACACACGCGCGCAGGAGGCGCTGGCCAACCTGTATCGCGCGGTGCGCGAGGTGTCGTTCGGCGTGCAGGTTCAACCGGGCAAGCTGGTGCTGATCAACAACCATTTCACGCTGCATTCGCGTGACCGCTTCGATCCGCAATACGACGAGAACGACCGGGCATTCCGCTGGGTGCAGCGCGTGTTCGTCGCGCGCAGCCTGTGGAACTTCCGCGCGTTCACGCCGCTGCAGGCGCGCGTGTTCGATCCGAAGGCGCTGTATGCGGGCGAGTCGCAAGCGGCACGTCCGTCGCCGGTTGTGCAACCAGTGACGCAACGCGCGGCCGCGGCCGAACTCGAAGCGACGCCGGCCTGAGCGGGCCGGGAACGCCAGGCGGCGACGGGCGGCGAACATCGTTCGTCCCGCCCGCGTTCCGCGCACGCGTCTTCCAAAAATAAAGGAATCCAGAAGACATGAGCAGAACAGCATTTCCCGTCGCGCGCGTCGTTCGCGTGCTGGCCGCCGTCCTGATCGGCAGCAGCGTGGCCGCGCAGGCCGCGACGTTCGACCTGAGCCCCGAGCAGCCCGGCCGGCAGCGCGGCACCGTGAACCCGGCGGTCGAGCAGGCGTTGCCGGCCGGCTTCCGGTTTGCCGAGGCGAACACGCTGACGATCGGTATCGCGCCGAACCTGCCGCCGCTCAGCACCTATGCGACCGATGCGCGAACGGTGGTCGGCTTCGATCCCGATCTCGCGCAGCTCGTCGCGGACAGCATCGGCCGCAAGCTGAAGATCGTGCCGCTTTCGTGGGCCGACTGGCCGCTCGCGCTGCAGTCCGGCAAGGTCGATGCGGTGATCTCGAACGTGACGGTGACCGAACAGCGCAAGGAGAAATTCGACTTCTCGACCTACCGGAAGGATCAGCTCGGCTTCTACGTGAAGAACGGCAGCCGGATTGCCGCGATCCGCGAGCCGAAAGATGTTGCCGGGCTGCGCGTCGTGACCGATTCGGGCACGAACCAGGAAAAGATCCTGCTCGAGTGGAACCGGCAGAACGTCGCGCGCGGCCTCGCGCCGGTCGAGATCCAGTATTACGCGGATGCGGCCGAGCGCTGGGTCGCGCTGCAGTCGGGGCGCGTCGACACGATCTTCAGCGTGAATTCGATGCTCGCGTACCAGGCGTCGCTGCGCGGCGATGCGAAGCTGATCGGCACGGTGAGCGGCGGCTGGCCGCGCACCGCGGACATCGCGATCACGACGCGCAAGGGCAGCGGCCTCGCCGATCCGCTGACGGTCGCGATCAATGCGCTGATCGCGAACGGCAGCTACCGGAAGGTGCTCGGCCGCTGGAGCCTCGACGCCGAAGCGATCGAGCGGTCGCAGACCAATCCGCCGGGGCTGCCGCGTACCTGAACCGCCCGCGCGCCGATTGCTACGGCGCTCAGGTGATCGGCCACTGCAGGATCACGATCCCGTCGTTGTAGTCGGCATCGGCGCCGTCCTCGGCACCCAGCCAGCCGAGCCAGACCGAGTCGCCCGCGGACAGCGGCGCGAGGCGTGCATCGGTCGCGGATGGCCTGCCGTTGGCCGACGCGTCGATCCGGATCTTGCCGCCTTTCGAGTTCAGCGTGAACATCCTGACGCCGTCCTCGCTGTTGCCGACGAACGATGCGGCCGGTTCCGGTGCATCGTCGATGAAGAGTTTCAGGTCCTGCCGGTCGGCGGCATTCGCGTAGAAGATCGCCTTGAACGCCGTATTCGGCGGCAGCGTGAAGTGGCCACTGCGATCCGACGACGGCTTGAAACCGGGCTGCTTCGTGTCCGGCCGGCTCCCGGCGATCTCGATCGACGTTTCCCAGCGGAAATAGCCCGATACGTTGCCGTCGCGGTCGTATACGCCGAAATCGGCCGTACACGTGGTGGCGCCCGCGGCCAGCACGTCGCTGCGCCAGTAGTGGTCCTGCATCGGGTGGCACGGCGGATGCAGCAGGTCGTCGGCATTCGGCACGGGCGTGGCCGCATCGCGCACTTCGGGTTCGATCGGCGCGACGATGCCCGCATCCTTCAACGTGAACCGCACGAACAGCACGCTTGCCTCGGCACGCAAGGCCAGCGCGGTTTCGCGCAGGCGCAGCTGGTCGCCCGGCGACAGGCCGGTAAAGAGGCGGCTGTCGTTGTGGCCGAGCGGCGCGGCGTCGCCGGGGCTCACCACGTAGAGGTGCCGGCCGTCGATCACGGTCGGCGCGGCCGGGTCCCGGCTTGCCTCGGGGTAGGCCGACAGCAACGTGACGGCGTCGACGATCACCAGCACATCGCAACGAAGACCAGACATGAGCGCTTCCTCCGCAACAAGTGGATGATGCGGGCAGCCGCCGCGCGGCCGCCCGCCTGCCGCGATCAGTTATGGATCGAGATGAACGGATCCCAGGAGAAGCAGCCCTGGCTCTGGCAGTTGCGATCGATGATCTGGAACTGGAAGTGGTACGTCACGCGGCCGACTTTCAGGCACTCCGACGACCAGTAGTAGTTCGCGACCTTCTGGCAGGTCGGCACCTCGGGCTTGCTGGTGTTCGGCACCGGAATGGACGCTTCCGCGACGCGCGGTGTCGGCGTCGAGATCAGTTCGTTGCCGACGTTGCCGACGAACTTGTAGAACACGACCTGGTTCTCGAAGCCCAGCGACAGGCTCGTTTCACGCCAGCGGATCAGGTCGCCGACCTGCGCCTTCAGGTCGAGTTCGCCGCCTGCCTGCCCGGAGATGACGTTGTCCTGGTTGGTCACCATATAGACATAGCGCCAATCGATCAGCGTCGGTGCGGCCGGGTTCTTGCTGGGATTCGGATATTTTTTGAGAATGGTTTCGGTATCGAAAGAGACGAGCACATCAGTGACGCGTGACATAGAAGCTCCCGTTTGAATGAATGGGACTTATTGTTGCGCGAATTTCTTCGTGCGGCCGCCATCGCCTTGTCCTGCAAGGCTTCGTGCCGATCAAGGCACGTGCAGGCGAGATGGCGAATGCAGATTATCCCGTTCGGTTAATTCCGGAAGCTGTAAATGTAAACAGGGTATTAATATTATTTCGGACGGTAATTTTAAAATCGGCTTCAATCGGCTCGATGCGTTACATAAATATAACGACATTGAACCTGTTAATCGAATGGCCGATGCTGTCCGGCAGCGGCGGGCGGGGAAGGATTGCTTACCGGTAGGTCCACAGCCGGTGCAGCGCGAACGTGGTCGGCGGAACCAGCAGCGCGATCGCGACGATGCTCATCGCGCGGGAACCTTCGAGCGCTTCGGCCGCACGCGCGAGCAGCATCGTTTCGACGAAGCCGGCCAGCGTGACCGCGAGAAAGCGCACCGCGTTGCGCGTGCCCACCGTCGACGAGAAGCTCCACAGCGTATTCGCGAGATACGAGAAGGCCGTCGCGCAGAGGAAGGCGATCGCGTTCGCCGTCACCAGCGTCGCGTCGAACCGCGCGAACAGCGCCGCGGCCACCAGCGTGTGGATCGCGGTCGAGCCGAGCCCGGACACGCCGAAGCGCACGAGCCGCGTGCGCTCGGCATGGAGCAGGGCGATCATGGCCGTTGGCGCGCGTCAGCGTGCGCCGATCCGCGCACGGGTCGGCTGCACGCGCCGGCGGGCGATCTGGCGGCGCGCATCGCGCGCGACCGGGAGTTCGATCACCTTGCCGTGCGCCTGGTAGCGGCGGCGGATCAGGTAGACGGGCCGCTGCTTCGACTCGTCGTAGATCCGCCCGACGTATTCGCCGACGACACCGATCCCGATGAGCTCGATCCCGCCGATGAACAGCGTGACCGAGATCAGCGATGCGTAGCCGAGCACCGGATTGCCGAACAGCAGCGTGCGGAAGATGATGAACGCGCCGTACAGGAACGCGAGCGTGGCGATGCCGACGCCGATGTAGGTCCAGCTGCGCAGCGGCACGGTGCTGAAGCTGGTGATGCCTTCCAGCGCGAAATTCCACAGCTTCCAGCCGGAGAACTTAGAGTGCCCGGCGCTGCGCGCGTCGCGCTGGTATTCGACGATCACGGTGCGGTAGCCGACCCACGCGAACAGCCCCTTCATGAAGCGATGCCGCTCGGGCAGGTTGCGCAGCGCGTTCACGACCTTGCGGTCCATCAGCCGGAAATCGCCGACGTTCTCCGGCAGTTTCACGTCCGACAGCAGGTTGTGCACGCGATAGTAGATCGCGGCCGCCGTGCGTTTCGCGAACGAGTCGCACGCGCGGTTGCTGCGCTTCGCCGCGACGACTTCCGCGCCGTCGCGCCAGTGCTCGATCATCACGGGGATCAGGCTCGGCGGATCCTGCAGGTCGGCGTCGAGCGGGATCACCGCGTCGCCGAGCGCTTCGTCGAGGCCGGCCGTGAGCGCCGCTTCCTTGCCGAAGTTGCGGGTGAGGTCGATCACGCGCACGCGCCGCTCGGCGGTGCTGATCCGGATCAGCCGGTCGAGCGTGTCGTCGCGGCTGCCGTCGTTCACGCAGACGATCTCGAAACGGATCGCGTCGATGGACGTCATCAGCGGAATCACGACGTCGAAGAAGTGCTCAACGGCCTCGCCTTCGTTATAGAACGGCACGACCAGCGAGATGAGCGGTGTATAGAGTGGTTCCCGCATGATGATTCCCCTTGTGATGTCGTTTCACCGTTGCGCGCCGATGGTCGGTCGGCCGGTGCGGCGCATTCCGTACGCCGGGCGGTGGTGCGTTCGGGCCTGATGCGAGAACGCGGTTTCGGTCGAGTTGTCGCGTGTGTCCGGCATCAACGGCACGTCGTGTCGTTCCCGGGCGATCCGGCTGACGAGCAGCCCGAGCGACGCCAGCGTGACGAGCGGCATGAACTGGAACGACAGATGCGGCACGACCGTGAGACCCGCGAGCGGCATCAGCCACAGCAGCATCAGCCATTCGCGATCGAGGCGGCGCCAGCCGTGCGTCCACGCATAGCGCGCGTACCACGCGATCACGATGCCGTACCAGGTCAGGTCGTAGTCGTACAGATAGGGACTGACGAGCAGGCAGGCGCAGGCGAGGGTCGCGGCACGCAGCGCGTATGAACAGGCGCCGCGCCATGCATAGATGACGGCGACGGCCGCGGTCGCGGCCGACAGCAACTGGAGGCCGTCCGCGACGATGGCGGGCCAGCCTGCCATCATTGCGAGCGCGAACACCGACGGCATGCGCACGAGCTTGGCCTGGCCGGCGCCGACGATCGCGTAGACGTGGTCGATCACATGCGCGAACGTGAGCCACGGGACGAACCCGAACGCGAGGGTCGAGAGCGCGACGCTGCACGCGATCGTCGCGGCCCACGCGGCCAGCGCGCGCCATTGACCCGCGCACAGCAGCGCGAGCGGGAACAGCACCGCGAGCTGCGGCTTCATCGTCAGCAAACCGAAGCAGATTCCGGCGTACACCGGGCGGCGGTTCAGCGCGAGCAGGCCGGCGCCGGCGAGCAACGCGGTGAAGAGGCTGGTCTGCCCGGCGATCACCGTGAGGAACGCGCCGGGGAACGCGAGCGCGCACAGCCACGCGGCATCGCGCTGCACGATCGCGCGGATCGTTGCCGCGAACAGCCCATACGTGAGCCCGAGCCACAGCACGAGCGCCAGCGTGTACGGCAGCCAGCCGAGCGGCAGCACGAGCAGCAGCATGGACGGCGGATAGAGCCACGGGAGCGTGCCGTCCGCGAGATTCATCGCCGGAATCGCGAGCTTCTGGATCGCGAGCAGCGCGGGGAAATGCCATGCATCGGCCGCGTGCCCGTGCGCGGCGAGCCACGCCGCGCTCCAGATCGGCGAGAAATCCGGCGACAGCGGTTCCGGTGCGCCGTGGTGCGACAGGAACACGCGGAGCGAATAGATGCCGATGAACAGCAGTTCCGCCATCAGCACGGCGGCCGCATAAAGGCGCACGCGTTCGCGATTGAGCCAGTGCGGATAGCGGCGCGGGCCCGCGATCGGGAGTTCCGGATGCACATCGGTGGCGGCATGCGCGTGGCGGGCGAACGAAGGCGCTTTCATGGCGTGGTCCGTGACGCAACGGCCGCGCGACGCACGACGACGAGCAGCACCGCGAGCAGCACGACCGGCCCGATCTGAGGCAGCTTCGTCAACCGGTTGAACATCTCGAAGACCGGCAGCAGCCACGCGAGCACGAGGATGCCCTGGTCGCCGGGCAGCCAGCCTTCGTCGAGGCCGTGCGCGATCAGGCAGAAGATCGCGATGCCGAGCCACGTCAGTTCGTAATGCCACAGATAGGGTGTCGTCAGCAGCGTGGCGACCGCCAGCACCGCGCCGCGCAGGCGCATGTCGGGGGTACGGCGCCATACATCGACAGCTGCGGCGATCGCGATCAGTGCGACCGCCGCTTGCGCGGCCAGCGCGGCGGCCACCGGTGCACCCGCGAGCCGCAACGCGGCGAACGGCGTCGGCGACGCGAACCAGTACGACGCGAGCATGAAATGCATGTCGCGTACCGTCGACATGGCCTGGCTCAAACCGTGCAGCGCGCCAGGGCCGGTCAGTGCAATCCCGGCCGCCGCGAACAGCGTCGCGCTCAGCGCGGCCGCCGCGAACGTGCGCCATGCCCGCGCCGCGATCAGCACGAACGGAAACACGACGGCGAGTTGCGGCTTGATCGCAAGCAACCCGATCACCACGCCGGCCACGACCGGGCGCTTGCCCAGCAGATGCAGCGCGAGCGCGGCGAGGCCGGCGGTCAGGACGCTGTTCTGGCCGAACAGCGCTGACAGGCACACCCCTGAATACGCGACCACGACGAGCGTGGCGGCGCGCGGGTGGGGAAGATGCGCGCGCAATCCCGACAACCGCGAGACTGCGAACGCGTAGCATAAAAGACTGCCCGCCAAAAAGAGGAAATACGCGGGCAGGAAAGGCACAAGGGCAAGCGGCGCGATGAACAGCAGCATCGTCGGCGGATAGAGCCAGGGAAGCGGCTGGTGCTGCAGAGACGCACCGAAGTGCGCGAACTCGGCCTGCTTGAATGAGGAAATGTCGTAGACCGATGCGGCGTGGCCTTGCAACACGAGATGCGATGCGGTCCAGAAGACGGAGAAGTCGGTGCCGGGGCGGACCGTGGTGGTCGACGTGAAGCCGTCGGTCACGATCCCCCACAGGATCAGCAATGCGGTGAAGAGCATCAGCATGATGCAGCTGTACGGAATGATCCGGTCGGCTGTCAGCCATTGGATGCGGCGTATTGCACGCCCGCGCATTTCACGGTTGGCTGTGTACATGATTCCCCGTCTGTAGTGAAGGCTGCGTGGTCTTTCACAGCCGTTTTCATGTTGTCGTGCCCGCGGATCGAATCGCGCTGAAATCGCGTTGTCCGGTGAAATCATTGTTGAAGAAAAAATCGCACGATGCAAATCGCACACGGACGGCGGGTATTTAAATTGTTCAGCGATACGCGTGAAAACCGCGTTTTCACGTATGAGAAAACGGCGCGACCGGATTTCATGTATCTGGCTTGAAACATTCCGCGTTTTTTACCGGGTTTGCGTGCCGCCGATACCGCGGCGCCCGAGCGGCCGGATGCGTTCGGGAAAGTCCCGAGAAAAAAATTGAGACCCTTGTTGCAGCGCGGCGACCGGCGTTCAGGCGTGCAACGCGTGCGCGGGCGGATCGATCAATTTTGAAACATTTCGCGCATCCCGCCTCGGGCCGGGGAGGACGGGCATCGCTGGAACGCTTGATACGCCTGGATTTCGTTCGGGGTGGCCTGCTCTTTGCGTAAGCGTTGGCACGGCAGTCGACGAGGTGACGACCGGGCGGTTCCGGCAAAGGACAGACGGAACCCGTTGCGGAATCACCTGCGGAAAGGAGGGCCGGAGCGCGACGGGGAACACGCAGCTCCAGGTCGATCAACCGAGCAAGGCTTCGTCGAATGACCCATGAGACCCGGTAGCGTCAGGGCAATAAGAAATCGGCATGGCAGCATTTGGGGAATAAAAATGAAAGACCACAGCATATTGCGGATCGCAAACCGCATTAAAGACACATTGCGGATTTTCCGGGAGTTTGTCTCCCGTTCAACAGGATTCCACGCGTCGAACGGCAGTCGTGCCGTTCGGGTCGATCGGATCGTCCGGTTCATCCGGCCGGTCGCACCGTACACGCCTCTCTCGCTCACGGCCTCATTGATACCCGTTCGCACGGACAGGGGTGTCTATCCCCGCTCCCGCAGCTGAGCGACGCATTCCGATTTTTCGAGTAGTGCCGGTGGTGCCCACCCCCGACGTCCTGACGGACGAAGGGTATTTCATAGCAGTCCGAAAGGAGAATGCTCATGTCAAGAATCATCGAGAAGATCGCCTGGCTCGTCGAGGATCAGGGCGGTGTGACGGCCATTGAATACGGCCTGATCGCCGCGCTGATCGCGATCGGTATCGTCGCCGCGTTGACGACGGTCGGTACGGATCTGAAGACCGTATTCAGCACGGTCGCCGACGATCTGGATTCGATCGTTGCTGCGATTTGATGGACGGTGCGGCGAACGGCTCGTCCGATTCGTTCGTTGGCACCACACGGCATTAACACCATGCCTCGACGTATCGATGCCGGATCAATCGATCCTGCCGGCACGCGAGGGATCTGAAAGTGACTACGCAAGGAGATCATCATGTCCAAGTTCATTCAACAAGCCAGCCGTTTCATCCGCGACGAAGACGGTGTGACGGCCATCGAATACGGCCTGATCGCCGCACTGATCGCCATCGGCATCATCGCCGCGCTGACGACGGTCGGCAAGGACCTCAAGACCGTGTTCACCACGATCGCGGACGACCTCGATTCGGCGGTCGCAGCCATCTGATGGATCGTGCCGCGGACGGCTCGGCCGGTGCAGCGCTCGAGCCGTCCCCGGTCATCTGATCGACCCGGAACCGGAGACCATCATGCAAGCCACGATGCGCGTCGTACGTCGCTGGATCAGCGACGAGCAGGGTGTGACGTCGACCGAATATGCATTGCTCGGCGCGATGTTCGCCGTTGCGGTGCTGGGCAGCGTCGTCACGCTGAAAGGCTCGCTTGCCGATACGTACGAGGTGATCGCGACGGCCGTGACGGCCGCCGTGGCCACCGCGCTGGCAATGGTTTCCTGATCCGCCGATTCCACGGATTCCACCGATTCCACCGATTCCACCGATTCGACTGCGAGGTTCGCCATGCTCCCTGTTGCGCCGCCTTACCCGGTTCCGTTGTGCGTGACGCTGCTCGCTGTCGCCGCGGCCAGCACGGACATCGCGACCCGTCGCATTCCGAACCGTCTCGTCCTGCTCGGCCTGGCCGGCGCGCTGGTTGCCCAGTGCCTGTTGCACGGTGTCGTGGCAGGTGCGCTCGGATGGCTCGCCGGCGCCGCGACCGGCTTCGGCATGCTGCTGCCGTTCTACCTGTTGCGCGGCATGGCGGCCGGCGACGTGAAGCTGATGCTCGCGATCGGCGCCTGGGTCGGCGCGGAAATGACGTTTTACATCGTGCTGGCCACCTTCCTGGCCGGCGGGATCGGCGCCATCGCCTTCGCGCTGTTGCGCGGGCGGATGCGCCAGATGTGGGCGAACGTGCGCGTATTGATCGCGCGGCGCTTGCAAGGCGCGAGCGCCGAGGCCGCCGGCGGCCCCGTCGAAATCGCATCGGTCGGCACGCTGCCGTACGGCGTGGCGATCGCGGCCGGCACGCTGGGCATGCTGTTCGTGTCGTGCGCATAGCGCGACGCATCCGCAACGAGGACGGAACGATCATGAACACGAATCACACCGAACCGAGACGCGACGCACAGGTGGCACGCCTGCCTGATCCGTTGCCGTCGCGGGAAGCGCATACGAAGCTGGGCGCGCAGTTGCCGGCGGCGCCGCGCTCGCTCGAGGAAACCGGGTTGAGCATGACGTTCGTTGCCGGCCTCGTGCTGAAGTCGACACTGATGCTCGGCCGCCCGTCATACGGCGACCTGGTCGAACGGCACTGCCTGTCGCTCGCGGTGCTCGACGACGTCTTCGCATTCCTGGTGCGCGAGCATCTCGTCGAACTCACCCATCGCGGTGCGACCGATCTCGACGTGACGTTCCGCCTGACCGACGCGGGCCGCGTGCTCGCGCTGGAAGAACGCTCGCGCAGCGGCTACAGCGGCCCCGCCCCGGTGACGCTCGATGCCTATATCGAATGCCTGGACGCGCATTCGGTACGCAAGCTGCACATCAGCCAGAACGAAGTGTGGGCGGCGTTCGAAGGCATCGTGATCGACACGTCGCTGCTCGATGCGGCGGCGGCTGCGCTGAACGCCGGCCGTCCGCTGCTGATCCACGGCCCCGCCGGCAGCGGCAAGACCTTCCTCGCCGAGCGGCTCGGCTCGCTGATGCGCGGCCGCGTGCCGGTGCCGCACGCGATCTGCGCGGCCGGCGAAGTGATCCAGATCTACGATCCGCTCGTGCACGTCGACGCGGGCACGCCGTCCGGCGGCCTGTCGGTCGATCGCCGCTGGCGCCTGTGTCAACGGCCGGTCGTGATGTCGGGCGGCGAACTGACGCTCGACGAGCTCGACCTGCGTCGCGACGAGGCCGCCGGCTTCTACCAGGCGCCGCCGCACATGAAGGCGAACCTGGGCATGTACGTCGTCGACGATCTCGGCCGCCAGCGCGTCGAGCCGCGCGACCTGCTCAATCGCTGGCTGCGTCCGCTCGATCGGGGCGTCGATTTCCTGACGCTCGAATCCGGCAACCGCTTCGTGATGCCGTTCGACGTCTGGCCGGTGTTCTCGAGCAACCTGTCGCCGGAGCAGCTGGGCGACGACGCATTCCTGCGCCGCCTCGGCTCGAAGCTGCACGTCGGCGCGATGTCGATCGACGACTACCGCCAGGTGTACAACGCGGCCTGCGCATCGCTCGGACTCGTATCGGCGAGCGATGCATTCGACTACCTGCTGCATCGGCTGCACCTGCCGACCGGCAAGGCGTTTCTCGCCTGTTTCCCGGCGGACCTGCTGCGTCTCGTGGCCGCCGGCGCGCGCTACCGCGGCGATCCGCCCGAGGTGACGCACGACGCACTGTACGACGCGTGGGCGAGCTATTTCGGCGCGGCACCCGAACGTGACGGCTGCCATCCGCCGCCCGTCGAGCGCGGTGGCCGTACGTTCGTTACCGGTTGAGCCGTTTCTTTCACGATTCGTCGAGGAGCATTGCCATGAAAAACAGTCGAGCGGTCATGATGCTGGTCGTCGCGATGGTCGCGGGTCTTGCCGCGGTCGTGTTCGCGTCCCACTGGCTGGTGCAGACATCCACGAGCTCGGTCACGCCGGTCGCGGTGGCCAACACCGACCTGAACCTGGGCGAACCGCTCGGGCCGAACCAGATCCACATGGTCAGCTGGCCGTCGGGCAGCGTGCCCAACGGCGCGTTCACCGATACGAAGGGGCTCGAAGGGCGCGTCGTGCGCACCAGCCTCGCACGCGGCGAGCCGGTGATCGAGTCGAAGCTCGCGCCGGTCGGCACGAAGGGCGGGCTGTCCGCGGTCATCGCCGACGGCAGCCGCGCGATCACGGTGCGCGTGAACGACGTGGTCGGTGTCGCGGGCTTCGCGCTGCCGGGCAACTACGTCGACGTGATCGTCAACACGCAGGAACAACAGGGCAAGACCGACGGGCAGAGCATCTCGAAGATCGTGCTCGAGCACATCCTCGTGCTCGCCGTCGCGCAGCAGGTCAGCCGCGACGACACGGCGCCGAAGGTGGTCAACGCGGTGACGCTGGAAGTCACGCCCGACCAGGCCGAACGGCTCGACCTCGCGCGCAGCGTCGGCACGCTGTCGCTCGTGCTGCGCAACCAGGTCGACCAGAAGACGCTGAACACCGACGGGGCGACCAAGCTGACGCTGCTCGGCAAGGAGCCCGCACCCGAAGCGCCGCCGGCACCGGCCCGTGTGAAGACGGTACGCGTGCACGTCGCATCGCACGCGGCGCCGGAGGTACGGCGCGACTGCGTCGGCGTGCTGACGGGCGTGAAGGGCAGCGTCGAGTGTTTCTGAATCAGTTCATTGATGTCACATAAACGGCCGCCGGCAACGCGCGGCGGCCCTGGAAGTCGATAACCGGCACGGCGCCGGTCTCTCGGGGGATCAGACGAAATGAAGATCAAACCGCAATGCACAGGTACCGGCCCGCTGCAGACACGCGTCGCACGGGGCACGATGATGGCCGCGATCCTCTGTTCGGGATGGCTGACCGTTTATGGCGCACTCGCGCAGGAAGGCGTCGAGTCGGCCGCGCTGACCAAGGGCGGCGCCAGCGCGCCGGCCGCGGTCGGCAAGGGGCCGATGCAGATGACGATCAGCATGGCGCCGGTGGCGGCCGCCGCGCCCGCCGCAGCGGCGGGGCCGCTGCGCGGACCGAACTGCGTCGGCGCCGTGCGCGAATCGACCAGTGTCAGCGTGCCGCTCGGCAAGTCGCTGCTGGTGCCGATGCCGGAGCCGGTCCGTAATCGGACGATCGGCAATCCGGCCGTCGCGCAGGCCACGATGGTGTCGCCGCAGACCCTGTACATCCTCGGGCTCGCGGTCGGCACGACCAACATGATCGTGCAGGGCAAGAGCGGGGCATGCCGCGTGATCGACGTCGCGGTCGGCGCGGATGCCGGCGGCCTGCAGGCGTCGCTGATGCAGCTGATGCCGGGCGAGCGCGACATCCACGTGTCGACCGCCGCCGGCACGATCGTGCTGGCCGGCACCGTGTCGAGCTCGATGGCCGCGCAGCAGGCCATGCAGATCGCCCGGGCGTACGGCGACAGCGCGGGCGATCCGGCGGGCGGCGGCAAGGCGGGCGGGGTGCTCAACATGCTGAACGTCACGTCGCCGCAGCAGGTGATGCTCGAGGTGAAGGTGGCCGAGGTGTCGAAGACGCTGATCAACCAGATGGGCAGCGCGCTCAACATCCAGGGCGGCTTCGGTTCGTGGAGCGGCGCGCTGGTCAGCAACCTGCTCGCGGGCGTCGCCACCGGCATCGCCTTCAGCAAGGCGAACAACAAGCCGTTCAACCTCGCGGCCGACGCGCAGAACACCGACAACCTGGTCAAGATCCTCGCGGAACCGAATCTCGTGACGATCAGCGGCCAGGAGGCGACGTTCCTCGCCGGCGGCAAGATCTTCATCCCGATCCCGCAGAGCGGCAGCAACGGTGTCTCGTCGATCACGCTGCAGGAAGAGGAGTTCGGCGTCGCGCTGAAGTTCACGCCGACCGTGCTGGGCAACGGCCGGATCAGCCTGAAGGTCGCGCCGGAAGTGTCGGAGCTGTCGCAGACGGGCGTCACGCTGAGCGCGTCCAACATCGGCGGCACGTCGATCCTGCCGCTGATCACGACGCGGCGCGCATCGACGACGGTGCAGATGGGCGACGGCGAAACGTTCGCGATCGGCGGGCTGATCAAGGACAACGGGACCGGCGCGCTGAAGGCGCTCCCCGGTGTCGGCGAAATTCCCGTGCTCGGCGCGCTGCTCCGCAGTACCTCGTTCCAGCAGGACCGCACCGAGTTGATCTTCGTGATCACGCCGCACCTGGTGAAGCCGCTGCAGACCGCCGACGTGCCGCTGCCGACCGACAGCTTCACGAAGCCGAACGAAATCGACGTGTATGCGACGGGCAACATGGAAGGCCGCGGTGGCCTCCGCAAGCACGGCGCCCAACCGGCGAACGGCGCGGCAGCCTCACCGCAGACCCCGGCCCAGGCACCGGCCCCCGCGCCGGCACCGCAATCGGAAGCGCCCGCCGGCCCGG